>SKLB01000161.1 GCA_007123465.1 Spirochaetales bacterium | reverse complement strand
CCTGTCCGCGCGATCTGATCGAACTGCATCCGCTGAAGTACGATGCGTTTGTCTACTGCAAGTCGTTGGATCCGGGGCCGATCGCGCGCAAGGTGTGCAACAAGGCGTGCATTGCCTGCAATATCTGCGTCAAGGCTGCGGCGGCTGACGACAACCCGGAAGCGGTCAGCGTTGAGGACAACCTGGCTCGCGTTAACACCAGTAACTACACCGCAAAGCCCGATTACGGAGCCAAGTGCCCGACCGAGTGTTACAATTCCAACCGCAACCTGGTCAAGAAGGACGAGGCGATGGCCAGAATCAAGGCCTCTCGGGCCGAGGCGGTTGAAGCGTGATCGAAGAGTACGGCGTTGTAGAGCGTGTCAGCGACGACGGCACCGTTGTGCGGATCACTGCACCAGCGGCCTGTGACCGCTGTACTATACGCGAATCGTGCCACGCGGCCGGCAAGAATGTGACCGTTCCCGAGATCTACGAGCTGCAGCCGGCGCAGCCGGTTCGGTTGCGGATCAGTAACGCCTCAATCCTGGGTGTGACGCTTATAACCTACGGTATACCGTTTGTTGCACTGATCGGCGGCCTGTTTGGAGCCTACTTCGCGCTCTTCGCCGGTTATGGGGAGGATGCGCGTATACTGCTGTCTGTTGTTGTCGGCGTTGCCGCGCTGCTACTTTCCGGCTTTGCGGTGGCCCGGATCGACCGGAGCATGGTGCGCAGGTTTCGCTACACGCTGGAGCCGGTGGCAGAGATCCCGCAGTTCTGAGCGCCGCATGATCGACCTGGCAACCCTCGATGCTCTCTACGCTCTCAAGGACCACAAACGCGTCGGCTGGCAGATCCGCGGTATTGGCGACCCGGAATCGGTTGCCGACCACAGCTGGGGCACTGCGCTGCTCTGCCTGCTGTACGCGGAGGCTGCCGGTGTTGACGCTGAGCGCGCTGTTGCTATGGCGCTGGTGCACGATGCCGCCGAGGCGCTGACCGGTGATGTAGCCGCCCGCGTTGACGAGTCCGACCGCACAATCTCGCTGCAGCAGAAGCAGGAAGATGAACGCGCGGCAATCGACCGGCTGTTCCCGGTCGGCGGCTCGGCCACGCCAATCCGCGAGCTGTGGCAGCAGTACGAGGCTTCGGCTGCTGCGGAAGCGCGGTTTGTGCGCGATATGAATCTGGTGGACATGTGCCTGCAGGCGCTGCGCTACCAGCGTGACCAGCGCTACGACACAAACGCACGCTACGCCAGCAGCGGCGGCTTTGAACGACTGGATGAGTTCTTTGCCACCGCGGAGTCACGGCTGTGTACGCCAACCGGTCACGAGCTCTACCGCCGGATATACCGCGAGTACGTGAAGCACTGCTGAGACGTTGCCGTCCGGCGCCGGCTGGCGCTCAGAACCAGAAGCCCAGCAGGCGCCAGTGATACAGCGCAACAAACAGTATCGGCACTGAGGCCAGCAGCAGGCGATCCATGAGGCCTGCTGGCACCGATATTGCGAGTCCGGTGGGAACGCTGCGCGCTCCCAGTGCCAGGGTCCAGAGCACCGCCGCAAACCCAACCAGCGGCAAACTGAACACCGTGTAGGCAAAAGCGCCCATGCCTAGTACCCACGGAGCCAGCCCCGCTGCGCTGCCCACCAGCGCCAGTGCTGGAACCAGCAGCGCTGCAAAGGCAGTTATGGCGGCGGCAAAGAGAGTCATCCCGATACGTTGCATCCTGCCGCGCCTATCCGGTTGCACAGCAGTAGGGCGTGTCAGCGCGTAGATGATCCGCCGCACAGTCTCGATGACGCAGAGCAATATCGGCAGCAACAGGCCGGCCAGAGCAAAGTAGAGCCGTTGCCACGGTTGCAGCTTCTCGTATGTCCCGTGGTAGCCGCCGCCGGAGAACAGGTAACGCACCTCGCCCAGCGGACCGCGTGCAAAGGCAATGCGCAGCGAGCGGTCGGCTGATTCAAACAGCTGCTCTCCGAGAGGCTGGAATTCGGTTGGACGATCAATTCCCGCAAAAGGATCGTCCGGCATCGGAGTGACCAGAAGCGTTCCGGCATCGGTGGTGCGAATGCGCAGCAGGGTGGAAAGCTGTAACGGTAGACGGCTGATGTCGTTGCGTGGTCGATTAGTCAGACTGTAGAGACCGCTGTACGCCTGCAGCGGTTCGCTCAACTCGGGCAGCGGATAACCGTCCAGCGGACCCGGACATTCGATTTTGTCACACAGCGCTTGCGCCAGAAATCCGGCCGCGGTGGTCCGTGGCCCCGTGTTGTTGGTGCCGGTTACCAGGAACAGTCCGATGTCCGCCTGCGGCACCAGGATCATGCGCGACATCATCCCTTCAGAATCACCGTCACGAATCAGCAGGCGTAACCCGGCGTGCTCCTGCTCCAGGAAGCCTGAGCTGACTCCAGGGAGGCGCCGGTGGTTGCGAAAGCGGACCTCCAGCGCGCGGCGGACCGTATCCTGCGACAGAATGTGCTGGTCGCCGAAGCGGCCGCCGCTTTGCAGCAGGCTGATCAGCCGCGCGGCGTCGGCAACGGTAGTGTGGAATCCGTCGGCCGGGACCAACTGCGACCACGAAGGTTCCAGCACGCGCAGCGACGCTCCCTGGTGACGCAACTCCGCGGCGCGGCGCTCTGCGAGCGCCGGCGGTAACGGCTGATCGAACGTAGTGCTGTTCATTGCCGCCGGTTCGAATAGCCGCCGCTTCATGGTCTCGGCAAACGGCCGACCGCTGAGTTCTTCAATTGTGGCCCCCAGTACGGCGGCGGCCAGGTTGCCATAGGTGGTCATGAGACCGGGGCGTTGAAAGGGCACCGGTGGCGAACGGTTGAGAAACTCGCGTAGCGGTATCAGTTCTTCGGGGTCAAGGGTCCTGGTGTTGAAACTCTGCAATTCGAAGCCTTCGGTGTGAGTCAGGAGGTGCTCGAACTGAAACGGCGTGCGTTCGCGGGTGGGTACAGGAATCGAGTGCACGTGCTGACGCACCGGCGCACTGATAGCGATCTCGTGCTCGGACAAAAGCTCTGCCGCTACCAGTGCAGTAGGAAGCTTGCCCATAGAAGCCGCGCGCACAACAGACTCGTGCGCATCGAATGCGATCGTTTGGGCCTGATCGCTGTAGCCGCGCGCCAGCAATGCGGTCTGCCCCCGGTAGACTACTGCAAGGCCAAGGTAGGGCAGACGGTAGTGCTGCTCGATCCTGGCGGCGGTCTGTTCGGCAATTCGCTGCGCCAGCGCGCGCTGCGCCGCTGCTTCCGTGGTATCCTGCGCCGGCACTACTGTGGCGCCGCAAAGCAACAGCACCACCACAGCGGTTACCGCCATAGCGCTCTTCATGCTACTCTTCGGAACCGCCGGATTGCCGGTCTTCGCTGAGACGGAAGCGTCCAACTGTCTGCAGAACTTCCTGGATACTGCGGCGGTTCTGCTCTCCCATATCAACAACGCTGACTGCAACGCGCTTGATCTCAGCGGTACCGGTGGCCATCTCGTTCATACCTGATTCTACCTCGTGGGTAATGTCGACCAGCCGCTGCATCTCCTGCAGAACGATCTTGCTTCCCTCGTTCATCTCGCCCGAACCGGACTGCACTTCCTGTGTTACCTGATTGATATCCTCGAGCGCTTTGAGCACCTGCGTTGAGCCGGCGCTCTGTTCTTCCATAGCGTGTTGAATCTGGCGTTCGAGTTCGTTGAGAGTCCCGATGAGCTCGGCCACGTGATCGAAGGCGCGTTCAGCATCGACTGAGGATTCCGATACCGAGTCGATCGCGCCCTTGATGGATTTGAGCACTCCCGATATCGTCTTGGACTGCTCCGCGGCTCCTTCGGCGAGTTTGCGGATCTCATCGGCAACTACGGCAAAGCCGCGGCCATAGTCTCCGGCGTGAGCCGCCTCGATGGCGGCGTTCATCGCCAGCAGGTTGGTCTGGCTGGCAATGGTTTGAATGGCCGCGTTGGCATCGAGCAGGCCGTTGGACTTCTCGGCGATGTCGCGAACCAGCGCGGTTGTTCCGCTGATGCGCGCTTTGCCGGTCTCGGCCGCCTCGAGGAGCTGCTCGAAATAGCCACCGCTCTTCTCCAGCGTATTGCTGACCGACTTGATGCTGGCCACCATCTGCTCAATGGCAGAGGAGGACTGAATGACGCCGGCGGCCTGCGACTCGATCCTGTCATTGAGTAATTCGATGTTGCGTGCTATCTCTTCCATGGTGGAACTGACTTCGGTCACGCCGGCCGACTGATTGATCACCTGCTGCTTGACACCGTCAATGTTGGCGCTGATCTGATTGACGGCTGCCGAGGTCTGCTCCATGTTGGCAGCCAGCGACTGCCCAACCTGATCAAGGCTCTCGACCGATTGCCGGATTGTACGCACAATTGTAGAGAGCTGCTCCATGAAGCGGTTGAACCAATGCGCCAGAGCACCGAGCTCATCGTGCGAGCGCACCGGCAGGACGCGCGTCAGGTCTCCCTGCCCTTCGGCAATATCCTGTAGCAGGTCGGCGGTCTCGCCGACCGGTTTGCTGATCAGGCGTGCAATCAGCAGCGAAATCGCGATGACGATCACAAATATTGCCACTACGATAAGTGTCAATGAAGTTACCACGCGGTCAGCGGCAGCCAGCAGTTGGGCGGTTGGGGTGTCAACAACAAAGGTCCAGCCGGGGGCAGCCGCGACAGCGGCGAAGAACGCGGTACGCTGCTCGCCCTCGGGCGTGGTGTAGCGGCCGATACCGCTTGTCTGCTGCTGCATGCGTTCAGCGAGTTCACCGAGTCCGCTGAATCCCAGCTCATCGGCGTCGGCCAGCCGCAGGGTCATTCTCAGCTCTTGCTGCGGATGCGCTATTACCGTACCGCTCTGGTCAACCATCCAGCCGTAGCCGCTGTCTCCCACCTGAACGCGTCCGGCTATGTCGGACAGCGTCTCCAGCAGCATGGTTGCCGCGGCTAACCCGACCAGCTCACCGTTGGCTGTCCGGACCTCGTGGGCAATCACCACAATCGGGTTGCCGGTTGATTGGGAAATAACGGCGTTACTGACCGCGGACTGCGAGCCTCCTTCAACCACCTGCTGGAAATAGTCACGTGCAGCAATATTGCCAACCACTCCCTGGGTAGAGACGTAGCGTCCGTCGGGCTCTGCAAAGAACATGATTTCGTACATCGACGGCATTTCGTGCTCGCGCGATCGAAGATCGGCGGCTATCAGGTCAAAGTCCCCGCTGCGCATCAGGTTGCGCTGCGCGAAGCTGCGTACGACCAGCAGGTGCCCTTCGAGGATCTGATCGATTGACTCGGCGCGCGCGGAAACCACTTCTCCGGCAAGGTTGTTGGCCATCGGCGCAATTGAATCGCGGGCAGTCTGGCGCACCAGCAGAGCCAGTACCACAAACAGTACCAGCATTGCACCGGCGTAGAGCAGCACGATGCGCGTGGCGAGTCTTGTGTTGAATGTCTGCACCTGCTTCATGGAAAGCGGCCTCCAGGTCTCGTTGTGTTTTAGCGGGCGAAGAACCTCATTGTAGCGCAGATTTGCAGATTTGGCGAAGAGGGACTATGCTTGTATAGTAGTCAAACTATGGACCAACAGAGCAGACAGGTTCCGCCACGGTTCTACCGTACAACGTTCATGATCGGTCTCGGGTTCTTCACTATGGGGCTGATGGACCCGCTCTACGATAACTACGTGCCGGTGTTCCTGAATCAGTACCTGGATTCGCGTGCGCTGATCGGCGTGATCATGACCTTTGACAATATTCTGGCACTATCGCTGATCCCGATTGTGACCGCGCTCAGCGACCGCACGCGTACGCGGATCGGGCGGCGGATGCCGTACATCCTGGTAACACTGCCGCTCAGTGCGGCGGTATTCTTCTGGCTGCCGAGCGCCGGCATGGCGTCGTTGGCAGCGCTGGTGGGTGCGATTGTGCTGCTGAACCTGTTCAAGCAGTCGGCGCGCGGTCCTGTGGTGGCGCTGATGCCCGATACCATCCCCGGTGAGTTCCGCAGCGAGGCAAACGGCGTTATCAATACCATGGGCGGGATTGCGGCAATTGTGGGCACCATCGTGCTGGCGCCGCTGATGGATCTACGCCTCGAGTTACCGCTGCTCGGCGATACGTCGCGGCGCCTACCGTTCATGATCGCCAGCCTCTTGATTCTGCTGGCAACGCCGGCGCTGTTTGCAACCGTAAAGGAACGCAACACCCGCGAGGACGCGCCAACGCGCGAGCCGGTTCTGCGTTCGCTCAAGCTGGTCTTTACGTCCAGGGATAAGAGTGCGGTCTACGTGCTGCTGGCGCTGCTGCTGTGGTTCTGCGCCTACTGGGGCATGCGGCCGTTTATGACCCTCTATACCATCGAGCATCTCGGCCTGAGCGAGGGCCTGGCCGGCTTCTCTACCGGCATGGTCGCCATAGCCTACGCGCTGTTCGCGATCCCCAGCGGCATGGTTGCTCATCGTATCGGGCGCAAGCGCACTATCCGGATCTCGCTTGTGGCACTGGCGCTGCTGTCGGCGCTGATGTTCACCCACGAGCTGTGGACGCTGTCAATTGGTTCCTCGCGGACGTTTGCCGTGGTAACGTTCTGGGCACTGTTGTTTGGATTTGGCATCTTCTGGGCGGCGGTGATTACCAACAGTTTCCCGATGCTGTGGCAGATGGCTGAGTACGATAACATGGGCATCTATACCGGACTCTACTACACCTTCTCACAGACCGCGGCTATTGTGGCGCCCCCTGTCACCGGGGTAGTAGTCGACCTCTTTGGCCTGCGCGCTATATTTGGCGTTGCTGCACTGGTGATGGTGGCAGCGTTCATGGTCATAAAACATGCCAGCGGCGGAGAGCCAACCGCTTCAGGCCAGCAGGCGAATGCGTGAGAATATGTAATCCAGGCTGTCCTGTTTGAGCACTACGCGGTAAAACGGATCGGTACCAAGCTGTTCTGCCCCCCAGCGGCGGTAGTGCAGGTATCTCTGACTGCGGCGGCTGTCAAACCAGTAGACCAGCTTCATCTGTCCGTTCTCGATCTCCAGACAGGTTATCCCGTGCTTACCCAGTACACAGCCCGAATTGAACATGCACGGCACCAGCAGATTGGCGTTGTAGAGGCTCTCTTCGTACTCTTCGTGGTCGGGATCGTTCATCAGGCTGTGCAGGTCTTCCTTCAGCACCTTGATGCGCTCTTCGATCGCGTTGCGTCGCTGTCCTTCAGCATCGGAGTAGTCGCGGCAGAGCGACTCGATTTCGAACTTGATTGAGTCCGTCTTGTTCATGCTCTCAAACAGCGGACGGTGGGTATGCGCCACAATCGAGAGGATCTTCTTTGTAGCCGCAAAGCGGTAGACGCGCCGTTCCATCGCAAAGCGTTTGCGTGAATTGTGGCTGATAGTGTAGCTGCTGATACGCAGCGGATTGGCTACGTAGCGCAGCACGAGATCTATCCATTCGATGTTGCGCGAATAGAAGAGTGAGCTCTGGTGGCCGTGAAAAATGAAAATCGTGTTGTTCTTGTAGGTGAACCGCAGCGCCTCCTGAATGTCAAAGCGGTCGTCGTCGCCTTCCATCAACTGCAGATCGTGGTTGCCCACCAGGCGGTGCAGCGTTCCGCGGCGCTGAAAACGGCTGAAAAGCTCGTAGGTGGTGCTCCAGCGGCGCATGATCGCCGCCAGCCGGTAACGAGCCAGTTCCTCGACATCACCGTTCAGTATAAGATGGTACTCGTTGGGCAGGTAGTGGTTGGCCAGCGCTGAGTTGAAGAGTGCTGAATTGTGAAGGAAGTCATCTGCCTTGCCGCCGTTGCCCATGTGCAGGTCGGCAAAGATAACGTAGCGCCGATCCGGATCGAGCGGCTGGGGCTCAGTCTGCTCGAACACACGCTGCTGGTTGTCGTAGGCAAACTGCTCTTTCTTGTGGCCCATTGAAGTCAATAATAAAAAAATTCCGCTGCGGCAGCAAGCGCGGTGCTGCGCACCTCTCAGGCAAAGAAGAACAGCCTGACCGCCATGGCCAGCACGCTGATCGTCAGTACCGCCTTGATCCAGCGGTCACCCCTGGCCACCGAAAAATGTGCTCCCAGCCACGCTCCGGTGGCGTTGCCGGCCGCAAGGACTACGCCGGCGGCCCAGTCTACCTGTCCGTGCAGCAGAAACACCGCCAGCGCTGGAAACGTGTAGATCAGGACTACCATCACCTTGGTGGCGTTGGTCAGCACCAGGCTGGTGGCGCTGAGACGCGAGAAAGCCGCCATTATCAGAAAACCGACACCGGCCTGGATGAAACCGCCGTAGATGCCGATTACAAAGAACACCGGCAGCAGCAATCCCCAGTTCTGGATCTCGTGCGGTCCCTGCGGTTTGCGATCTGCGCCGGTCAGGGTCAGCACAAGTACCGCCACCATAACGCCGGCAAGGATACGGTTGAATAGCTCGGGTGAGATATCCACCGCAACGCGGCTGCCGATTATTGCGCCACCCGACGCGGCTGCCCCCAGCAGCAGCCCGGAGCGCAGCGGGAAAAACCCCTTACGGCGGAAACGATATATCGCCACGCTGTTCTGGCTCAGCTGTGCCAGGCGGTTGGTTCCGTTGGCCATGGCAGGTGGCAGCCCCAGAAAGATCAGCGTTGGCAGCGTGATCAGTGAGCCGCCTCCGGCCACAACGTTGATGAAGCCCGCCGCAGTTCCAGCAAACGCAATCAGCGGCAGCGCGAGTAGTGTTATTTCCACAAGGCGTTCTCCAGCATATACTTTGCGGATGCAGTCCGACCCGTACTATAACCGCTTTTCCTCCGCTAGTAACGCGGGCTATCCGCAATCTGCAGAAGAGTATTGACTGGTGCCAAAATTGTTTTTTTTCGCGGGCATTTTGAAGCAGCAGAACCGCGGAGGCTGTGTATTGGTGCAGAGGTCCGCCTGTGTGCACCACCACAACCATCACCGCCCCCGAGTT
>SKLB01000287.1 GCA_007123465.1 Spirochaetales bacterium | reverse complement strand
GTGATTGGTTTTGCAATGACGATTCTGTTCTTCTATATCCTGCGCAAGCCGTTTATCGGCCGCTTCTGGGGCGCGCTGATTGTGGCGCTGGTGGGATCGTTTCTCGGCGGAATAATCAACTATTTCTTTGAGGATATCATTCATATCCTGGCAAACCTGAACAACTCGGTCAATGTGTTTCCGCCGTTGATTGCGTCCTACATTCTGATCCGTATCTATTCGCGCATCAGCGAAACGCGCGACTGAAGGCGTTAACCGGTTTGGAGCATTGGGGCGAAGGGGCCGGGACGCGGCGGCTGAGCTTACGGTTTTTACTTCTGATAATGGATATTCTGTCTACTTCTAAGGGTAATAGGCGTACAAAGGAGCTGGATTGTCTTGAGTGATGCTGAAAGTAACATAGAGCCCGGAGATGCGGCGGTCAACCAGCAGTTTGCGCGCTTCTACGAGATCGTTCGGATACTGCGCGGCCCGCTCGGCTGCCCGTGGGATCGTGAGCAGACTCCTGATTCTTTGAAGGGGTTTTTGCTGGAGGAAGCGTTTGAGTGCGTCGACGCTATTGCCAACCAGGATAGCGAGCATGTAGCCGAAGAACTCGGCGATGTGTTTCTGATTGCCGCGATGATCGCATACGTGTACGAGCAATCCGGCAATTTTCGCGTTGAGCGGGTATTCCGTGACATCGGCGATAAACTGATACGGCGCCATCCGCACGTCTTTGGTGTTGCCGAGGAGCTGGATTCTGCGTCGGTAAAGCGTCAATGGGATGAGATCAAGATCGACGTTGAAGGAAAAGATGCCAAGCAGTCGCTACTGGACAAGGTTCCGCGTGGATTCTCACCGCTGGAGGCGGCCTACCGGCTGCAGCGAAAGGCGGCAAAAGTTGGTTTCGACTGGTCGGAGCAGAGCGCGGTAGTGCGTAAGATCCACGAGGAAGTGGCCGAACTGGAAACGGAGATTGACAGCGGCAACCAGAGCCGGATCGAGCAGGAAGTCGGCGACCTGCTGTTCAGCGTTGTCAATCTGGCGCGCAAACTGGAGATTGACCCTACTCTGGCTCTGCACCATTCAAATGAGAAGTTTCGGCGCCGATTTGCTCATGTGGAGCGCGAGATGCACGCTAATCAGCGACAGATGTCCGCAGAGCAGCAGGAGCGCATGAACCAGCTCTGGAATGAGGCCAAACAGCGCGAGGGCTGACGAAGCGCAGCGGTGGCGAGTCTGCGTGCCCGTCCGGCGCCTTTGCCAGCGAACGGAGGCGGCGTAAGCGGATCCCGCATTCGAATGGGTGGCGTCCCAGCAGGCGCGTAAGGTACTTGACGACACCCGCCCCGGCGCGCGTGTGCGACCGCAAGCGAAACTCGAGCGCTCCGCCTCGCTCAAGAAGAATGCTGACAAGCTCGTCGCACCGCATGCCGTCAAGCAGGCGCTGTTTGTGTTCAGTCAATCCCGGGCCCCACAGCAGATAGTCGCCACCCCAGAAACGCTGCATCAAGGAGTCAGCCCTCTCTGCGCCGCACAGATAGCGGCTGATCATGGCGGCGTTTACGCGTAGTCCGTGGGGAAGCGCGCGGTTGAACAGGCTGGAAAAGATCTCAGGTTGTATAGTATCGTGTACATAGAGCGAGCAGATTTCGTCGTCAGACTCGATACCCAGCGATAGCGGTTGCGCAAACTCCAGTTTTGGTTTTGGATTGAACCCACCGGTGAAGCGCACGTCGAGTCCCGCCCGCATCAGGCTGCGCTCGAACACCGACAGCAGGGCCAGATGCGACAGGAAAATTGCCGGTCCGCGCTTCGCGAAGGAAAAGACGACGTAGCTCAACTCATCGCCGGGTTGCTGTGGCCGCATTCGGTCTGATGTCGCGGCCAGCCTCTCGGTCGGTGGTTCGGCAGCTGACGACGGTTCGGTATCTGATCCATTCTGCTGCTGCAGGTCACGAACTCGCGTGGTGCGGTTGCAGATCGAGCAGGATTCGGCGCACTGCGGAGCACACTGCTGGGTCAGTTCTCCACGCCGTGATCGGTCAAACTCGCGCAGTAAGGCTGATGTGGCTATACCGGAACGGATTGGTTGCCACGGCAGGGGTTGGTTACGATCAAATCCGGCAGTCGCACGCTGGATCAGATGTGGCTGAGAGTCCAGCAGGTCGCGCCAGATATCGCGCTGCAGGTACTCCTCCCAGGCGTCCAGACGGCAACCGCGCCGGAAGGCGGTCTCGATGAGCTCCCCTACTTCGCCATTACCGCGCGACAGAACCCCCTCCAGCGTGGATTGAAACGGGGCCTGGTAGCCAACTTTGACGCGTAGCGGTTTGAGTCCGCTCTTGATGCGGCGTATTGTCTCTACCGACTGTTGCTCGCTCATTTGAGGTGCCCATTGAAACGGCGTGTGAGGTTTCGGCACAAACGTGGCCAGCGCCAGATTGTACTGCATGTCAACCGCAGCGATGACCTGTTTGAAGAAGGTAATGATCTGGTCGGCTTCATCTCCATCGGTGCCGGGGCTGTCAGGCAGCGGGAGTCCTATCATGAAGTAGAATTTTGCAACCCGCCAGCCGCGTTCTTTGGCTTCGCGCAGCACTTCTATGGTCCGCTGCAGGGGTACCAGCTTGTTCAGCGCGTACTGGCCTATCTCTGAGGCGGTTTCCACCGCAAAGGTGAGCCCACTCTTGCGTACACGGGAAACCTGTTGCAGGATCGGAAGTGTCAGCGAGTTGACTCGCAGAGACGGAAGCGCAAACGAAACCCCGCGCTGTGCGAAGCGCCGATTCAGCGCGATAAACAGCTGTTCCACGTCGTGGTAATCGCCGGAGCTGAGCGAAGAAAGCGATATGTTGCGGAAACCGCACGTGCTCACCAGGTGTTCGACTTCGGCTATGATGGCCTCGGCCGATTTCATGCGATAGGGGCGGTAGAATACACCTGCGCTGCAGAAACGGCATCCCTGGGGGCAGCCGCGCATGATTTCCACCACACCCTGGTCCTGAACTATTTTCATATTGGGAACCGGTATGTGCATTCGTGTTGCATGCCGGCCAAACTGGTTCCAGATGGCTCGCTGCACCGGCGAGGTGCGTTCCGCGTACCAGACATGACGCTGTGCGCGCAGATGCGCCAGCCGCTCGGCTCTGGAGGCTTGACGGAGCTTCATGCGTGATAATTCGGCCGCGAGCTGATCCAGTCCCGCTTCGGCCTCACCGATGAACACCCCGTCAAGAAAACGACCCATCGGCAACGGATTTGCCGAAACACCCGGCCCACCGGCAATCACCAGTGGATCAGCGGCCGTGCGCTCGCTGCAGCGCAGCGGTATTCCTCCAAGATCGAGCACGGCGAGCACGTTGGTGGCCGAGAGCTCGTAGCCGATCGAGAAAGCCAGTACGTCGCACTCGTGCAGCGCGATACCGGACTCCAGCGTGTAGAGCGGTATCGCGTGCTCGCGCAGCTGTGTCTCAAAATCGGGAGCCGGCAGAAAGACGCGTTCACAGCGCACACCCGCAAGCGAGTTCAGCATATCGTAGAGGATCTTGATTGCGGTGTTTGACATGCCGATTTCGTAGAGATCGGGAAAGCACAGTGCTACGATCAGCTCGCTGTTGACTGCAGCAGCGGTGTCGGCTGCAGTATCACCCGTAGCTGCTGATGCGCGGGCACCAAACTCACCGCCAACGTAGCGGGCAGGATTCTGAACCGAGACCAGCTGAAAGAAGAGATCTCTGTCGGCCTGTAAGCGCTTCATACGGTTCTCAGTAGCGATAGCGGTGCTGGTAGATGCTCATCAGGATACCTATGCCTGCCAGCGCGGTCCACATTGAAGAGCCCCCGTAGGAAACCAGAAACAGCGGTACTCCGGCTACCGGCATCAATCCAATGGCCATGCCAACGTTAACGATGAAGTGGGTGAAAATCATTGTCACGATTCCCGATGCCATATAGCCGGCAAACGAGTCTTTGGCGTTACCGGCTATATAGAGGCCGCGCAGCAGGATAACGAGAAAGAGACCAAATACCAGCAGTGTTCCGGCAAACCCCCACTCTTCAGCCAGAATTGAGAAGATGAAGTCGGTGCTCTGTTCGGGCAGAAAGTGGTAGTGACTTTGAGTTCCCTGCAGAAAGCCCTTGCCGGCGATGCCGCCAGAACCTACCGCAGTAACCGACTGGATGACATTCCACCCCGCGCCGCGCGGGTCAACGTAGGGATTGAGGAAGACTATCAATCGCATAATCTGGTAATCGCGGATCACCGCGCGGGTTCCAACGGAAGCTGCAAGCGAAAGAAAGAGGATAGAAATTGAATACATGATCCAATAGAAAGAGCGCCGCTTGAGCATTATGAACCCGACCAGCGCCACCAGCGCGACGGTTACCAATCCCGCGAGTACCAGCAGCTTGACGCGGACATTGGAGAATATTTCAAAAGCAGGGATGCGGCTGCCGTGAATGTAGTGCTCCCAGGCCGGAAGCATGGTGAACACCAGAACCAGTAATGCGGTGAGCCCGATGAACATCAGGTGGCGTACTCTGGCGCCGGCCATGTAGCACATCCCGAGATAGATCGGAAAGAACACCGATGCGGTTCCGAAATCCGGCTGCATCAGTATCAGAGCCATCGGAAAAAGGAAAAGGAGCGATCCTGCTGCGAGATAGGGAATCTGCCGGATGCTGTTACCTGCGCGCTCCAGGTAGACCGCAAATGCAAGAATCGTAGCGATCTTCATGAACTCCGACGGCTGTATACCGAGGATCCCTACTCCCAGCCACGCCCGCGTTCCGTTCACCACTCTGCCAAACAGCAGTGTCATGAGAATCAGGACCAGCCCCAGAAGGTAGGCGTACGGTATCCATGGTTTCAGCGACGCATACTGGATCAGCGATATGGAAACCAGGATCACCAGTCCGGTGACCGCCCAGATGGTCTGGCGCACGTATTCGTGCGACAGTGTGTCGCCGGTGGTTTCAAGGCCACTGGAGTAAACAAACAGAATGCCTACCGTCAAGAGCATCAGCGTGGCAGTGAGAATATAGACATCAAATCCGAATATCGAACGTGAACGCAACGTTAACTCCCGGTCCTACATGTACCACAACCGGCGCCGCCTGCGCAGATCGGCAACTGTTTCCTCAAAACTCATGTCTGCAAAAATACCGTGGAATATCAGATTTGCGGCTTTGGGAGCCCACCATTCCCACTCATTTGCTGCGTCGACCAGTACCGCTACCACTACCTGCTCGTCCGCATCGGTTGCCTCGTAGGGGCCGTAGGCTACAAACCATGAATGCCAGTCATCGGTCTCGGAGCTGATCTCGGCGGTTCCGGTCTTACCCGCAATTTCAACAACCGGCGTGGTTATGACCGGTTCGGCGGTACCTCCACGGGTAACCCCGTGCATGGCGCGTCGCACGTTCTGCAGCGTCTGCGGTTTCAGAGAAAGCGTTTGAATAATCTCAGGTTCAACCCGCGCTATAACCTCTCCGGTGTGACCGTCACGCACCTCCTTGAGCACGTGGGGGCGGTACAGAACACCGTCATTGACCAGAATTGCAACCATGTTAGCCAGCTGCAGCGGCGTGACACTCAGAAATCCTTGTCCGATTGCGACGTTGACGGTATCACCGCCGACCCACGGCGAATTGAAAACGCGGCGCTTCCACTCCGGTGTGGGCACCAGTCCCGGACGTTCGCCGGGAAGATCAACGCCGCTCTGGATGCCAAAACCAAACTCCGAGGCGTACGAGAGCAGCCGTTCGGTACCGAGGTAATCGTGGCCGATAGTTGCAAAAAACACATTCGAAGAGTTGGCGAGCGCCTGCAGGATATTGATGCGCCCAAACCCGCTCGGGCGCCACTCGTTGACAATCCGGTTTCCCAGGCGGTAGTGCGGTCCGGCAAAGATGGTGTCACCGACTGAGATGAGTTCTTCTTCCAGTGCGGCGGTGGTCAGGAGAATCTTGATTGTAGACGCCGGCGGATAGCTGCTCTGGATAGCTCGATTGAGGAATGGAGCGCGCGCGTCATTCCTGAGTTGCGAGAACGTACGTCCGGCGACGTTGCCGTAAAGCTGGTTTGGATCAAAGGTGGGGTACGAAACCATCGCCAGTATTTCGCCGCTGTTGGGGCGCAATACCACCACCGATCCGATGCGATCGCCGAGCGCAGCTTGTGCCAGTTGCTGGATTCTACGGTCAACGGTCAGGACCAGATTGTGTCCGGGTTCAGGAGCAATAATCTCTACGTCTTCTTCACCCACCCTGCGTCCGCGAGCGTCAACGGTGCGTATGCTGCGCCCCTCTTCACCCTGCAGCAGCAGATCGTACTGCTGCTCGATGCCGCTCTTTCCCAGCACCGAGCGGGCGTTATAGCCACGATTATAGAGGACCTGCAGTTCTTCGGGGGTGATATCGCCCACGTAGCCCAACAGGTGCGCGGAGGCTTCGGCGTCCGGATAGGTACGCACCGGTTTGGTGGCCCAGGAGACCCCCGGATAATCATGGATGTTTTCTGCAAGCTGGACGATAGTCTCAAACGGAACCGCGGAACGTATCTCGATCTGCTGATAGACATGGTAACTGGAAGCGGGTATCCTGCGCTGGATATCGGTCGGCTGGATACCAAGCAGGTCGGCAGTACGGGTGAAGATCTCGTCGTGCTCTCCGCGCGCTATGAGCGCCGGATTTATCTCTACGGCAAACGAGTTTGCGTTGGTTGCCAGCGGGACATCGTAGTTACGGTCAAAGATCTCACCGCGTGCAGCCGGAATAACCGCACTGCGCCGTTTGATGTTCTCCGAGCGTACTGTGTAGAGGTAGCCGTCAACTACCTGCAGCGAAAAAAGATGCCCAAGGTAGCCCAGAAAGAGCATGGTAACCAGTGAGCCAAACACAATCGCGCGCGACCTGGGAATTGCGTTCTTGTTCCAGGAATCGCTCATGGCCGGTAGCCTCTTTGCGGCCGAGGTCCGATCAGCGTAAGCAGTGCAAACACAACCGGTGCCAGTACTGCGTTATACCCCAGCTCAATAAAGAATACTCTGGAAAACACTATCGCTGCCATATCAACGCCAAAAACCCCCGCAATCAGGGCGGCAAACAGCCACTTGAAAACCGTTGCCGCTGCTACCAGTATAATCGGAACAAAGATCGGGTCAACAAACATCTTGTTATGTGTCAGACCGCTAACGAAGCCGATTGTCAGGCGCAGCAGACTGTGGAATCCCAGTGGAGAAAGACTGGTGAAGTCCTCGATCAGTCCGGCGCACAATCCAGTGAGTTGTCCGTTTATCGGGCCCTGTCTCTGCGCCAGGCACACCAGCACCAGCAGTACCAGGTCGGGCGTAACACCGGCAATCGCAATGATGTCGAGAAACACCGTTTGGGCAATTGCGACAGCCGCAACAATCGCGACGTTGACCAACAGGGCTCGTTGCATGCCTATTCTGCCACCACCACAAAAACGTGCTCCAGACGGCTGAAATCCACCGTGGGCTGTATGCGCAACTCGAGCGAGGTCTCGTAGGGACGCGCCTGGATTGCTTCGACCACCCCGATCGGGATTCCGGGCGGATAGATTGATGCCATGCCGGAGGTGATCACCAGGTCCGCATACTGAATTTCGTTGCGTGCCTGAGCGTCTACATAGCTCATCAAGGCGTGGTCGGTGCCGATTCCACCACCGCGAACCAGACCTTCGTGACGGCTGCGTTCGAGACGCGCAGCAACATAGTTGGAGGCGTCGAAAACCGGGATTACCTGAGATGAGTTGATTCCGGCTGTCTTTACGCGGCCGACCAACGCCTGACGACCGTCCTGTACCGCGACAATCGCCATGTCCTGTCTCACACCGTCACGTGTGCCACGGTTTATGGTTATCGTGGAGAAGAGATTGCCGGGATCCTTGCCGATCACGCGCGCCGGGATATTCTGATAGCGCAGAGCCTGAGAAAATCCCAGAACCTCGTTGAGGCGATCTATTTCCAACTGCAGCGCCTCGATATCACGTTCTATGGTCTCGTACTGTGCAACACGCTCGAGCAACGAGTCGTGCTCCTGACGTAATTCACCGAGCTCGCGGACCGAGTTTACCGTGTTGGCGACGCTGGTGCCGGCGGTGTGAACCGCAGCCTGGAGTGTCGCGAACAGCGATACTCCAAGCTCACGCGGACGAACCACCGCCCTGGCGGTAGAAAGGGATAACAGTAGCGTGCACAGCAGCACGAGAGCCGCGTAGATTGTACCGCTTCTATGTCGGCGGATAAACTCCACAACACATCCGTCCGTTACAACTTGTTGTAAAGGCTACGCGCCTGTCGATTGGCTCCATTCTCATGATCAAAGTACATGCCCGAACCGAGGGCAACACAGTTCAAGGGGTCTTCGGCTTTGAACGCCGGAACACCGGTTTCATTTGCAATCAGGATATCGAGACCTTTGAGCAGCGAACCGCCTCCCGTCATCACGATGCCGCGCTCGACAATGTCGGCGGCCAGCTCGGGCGGGGTCTGCCCGAGCGTGCGCTTGATCTCGTCAACAATGGCCGTGATAGGTTCCTGCAGCGCTTCGCGCACCTCGACACTGTCGATCTCGAGCCGACGCGGCAGGCCGGTAATCGCGTCGGTGCCCTTGATTTCCATCTTGTCGATCTTCTTCTCCGGAGACGCGTTGCCGATCTTTTTTTTCAGATCCTCGGCGGTGCCTTCACCGATAATCAGATTGTGCACCGTGCGCACGTGTTTCATAATCGCTTCGTCAAATTCGTCGCCGCCGAGGCGGATGGCGTTGGTCACAACCATGCCTCCCAGTGAAATGACCGATATTTCGCTGGTGCCGCCGCCAATATCGCAGATCATGTGGCCGGCGGGCTCAAATATCGGGATGTTGGCGCCGATGGCAGCGGCCAGTGATTCCTCTATGACTTTGACCTCGCGGGCGCCGGCCTTGTAGGCGCTCTCTTCTACCGCACGCCGTTCGACTTCGGTTATACACGAGGGAACTCCGATGACCATGCGCG
>SKLB01000223.1 GCA_007123465.1 Spirochaetales bacterium | reverse complement strand
ATCGGCGCCGGTGAAGCCGCCGCAGTGACGCTGCTGTCGCGAGTCATCACTTTCTGGTGGCCGCTACTTCTCTCGAGCGCCGCCGCGCTGACACTGGCGGCAAACCGGGACGGCCGGCAGCACAGCGGCAACACGTCAAGGAGCGTACACATGTCGCGGATTTACACTTTCTTCCTGCGCGCCGTGGTGCGGCTCGAGGTACTTGCTGGACGCTGTCGCGCCTGGGGATGGATCTATACGGCTGTCTTCTACCGCGGAATGATCGCCGCAGAACACCGCCTGGCCAGACTCACACCCGGGTCGCGCGTGTTGGTGCTGGGGTCCGGTCCATACCCGATGACCGCATTGAGTCTGGCACGGCGCGGCTGCAACGTAACCGCGGTGGACTGTAACCAGCAAGCGCTGGTGAGCGCCCGAGAGGCACTCAGACGCCAGGCTCCGCGCAACAGCGCCGCCGGCGCAATAGCCCTGCAACACGATAACGGGCTGGCCTTATCCTACCACGGCTACGATGCGGTGGTGGTTGCACTGCACGTGCAGCCAAGGAAAGCGGTACTGCAACGCATCCTGGAGACTGCCGACACGCACACGCGTGTAGTATACCGCAATCCACGCGGTGCGTTGCGCGGTGCCTACCGGCGCGTGACGCCGGGCGAACTCGGCCTGCTTCAGGCAGGCACGGTCGTCAGAATAGCTGCCCACAAGGAACTGGTAATGCTCAGAAAACCCGAAGATTTTATCTCCGCCAACAATATCGCCACCACCGAGTGCACCCAGTGCATGCTGTGTGACCTCGCGCCGCGGCAACACGGAACCATCTCGCACGCACCGGACCTCCCGGCGCTCGCCGCGCTGGGGTTGCGCCCCGGCAAGACCTGCAGCCTGGTGGCCTGCCAGCCGTGGGGCGGCCCGATCATCTGCTCAATCGGCGGACGCCAGGTTGCTCTGGAACGCTCTATAGCATCGCAGATTGGAATCACGCCGCTGACCGAAAGCTCCTGATGCGCTGTCACGCCCGCTCTGACATCACAGACACCGGCGCCTGCGAGATCCTGTTGATCGGAGCTCCAAACGTCGGCAAGAGTGTCATCTTCAACCGCCTCACCGGCATGGACGTATCGGTTGCCAACTACGCGGGCACCACAGTGGAGTTTGCGCGCGGTATCGGCCGCATTGGCGAATTCGAAGCCACGCTGGTTGATGTACCCGGAACGTACACGCTATCGGCCACTAACGAAGCCGAACGCGTGGCAATCGAGATGCTGTCGCGCCCGGTTGACCTGGTAATCGCGGTAGCCGATGCGGTCAACCTGGAAAGCAGCGTCTACCTGGTGCTGCAGGTGCTGGCGAGGCGGCAGCCCACCGTAGTGGTGCTGAACCGCATCGACGTAGCCGCCGCCAGGGGAATAGCGGTTGATGCCGCGGAGCTGTCGCGCCGGCTGGGTGTTGCGGTGGCGCCCACGGTTGCCGTCACCGGTAAGGGGTTTGCGCAGCTGCACCAGCTTGTTGCGCAGACGCTCCGCGAACCGCCACCCGCCGCCGGGGCTCTGCACTCTGCGACGACAACGGAGACAGCCGGCCTGTGGCCGCTGGCCGAAGAGATCGCTCAAGCGGTCCACACGGTGCCGGCGGCGTCACAAACCGCTCGGCGGCGCCCGTTTTCCCTGCGGCGCGGCAGCCGGCGCCGCTTTGACTCTGAAGCTCTGGTGCGCCCGTGGCCGGGGTTAGCGGTAGCGTTACTGGTTCTTGCGCTGGCGTTTGGCTTGATTGTGGGGCTGGGGATGGGTATGCGCCAGCTGCTGCTGCTGCCGATCGCGCGCGGTTACCTCTTCCCGCTCTTGACTGCCGCGGTCACGCGTGCGATTGGGCCCGGCCTTTTTCAGAACATTCTGATTGGCGAATATGGACTGCTGATCAAGGGTATCGAGTGGCCGTTCACCCTGGTACTGCCGTACGTGCTCTCCTTCTATCTGGCAATCAGCCTGCTGGAGGACTCCGGTTACCTGCCGCGATTTGCAGTGCTGCTCGACGGGCTGCTGTCAAAGATCGGTCTGAGGGGATCGCACAGTATCTCGCTGTTACTCGGCTACGGCTGCGCGATTCCCGGTATTTTGTCCACCCGCGCGATGGGCTCACGCCGTGAACGGCTCATTGTGGCTACGCTGATCTCGCTGGCTGTGCCCTGCATATCGCAGACCGGGGCGCTGTTCGCGCTGCTGGCTGAATCCAGTGTGTGGCTGGTGGTGGCGCTTTTTGGTCTCTCGTTCCTGGTGATGATCATTGCCGGACTGATCACAGACCGCCTGCTTCCCGGCGCACGTTCGCAACTGGTGTTTGAGCTTCCCGAACTGCTGATGCCGCGTCCGGCAGTAATGCTGCAGAAACTGCTGGCGCGCGCCAGGAACTATCTCACCGACGGAGCCCTGCCGATGGTGGTGGCGGTTGGTGTGGCGGCGCTGCTCTACGAGAGCGGCCTGCTGGCGCAGATCGGGGTGCTGCTGGCGCCGCTGGTAACCGGATGGCTGCGCCTGCCGCAGCAAGCCGCAGTGCCGCTGCTGCTGGGTGTGGTGCGCCGTGAGCTGACGGTGCTGCCGCTGCTCGATATGCCGCTGACCCGGCTGCAGCTCTTTGTGGGCGCTACCGTAGGGCTTTTCTACGTACCGTGCATTGCGGTTGTTGCTACCCTGGGCCGTGAGTTCGGCGTGCGCACCGCCATCGGCATGCTGCTACTGACCACCGGCACCGCCTTCCTGCTCGGCGGCGCCATAGCGCAGATCGGCGCGCTGCTGTAGGCGCACGCTGCCGGCGGTGTGCCGAACACCTCCACGGCAAACTCAACACTGCCGATCTGCGACGATGCAACGATGTTTCCGGCAACGCGTATCACAAACAGATCACCGAGGCCCTGGTCGAAGACAATCTCGGCCGGTACGCGTGAATCCGAGCATCCCAGAATTACAGCAAAGGGTTCCTGAGCCGGCGCTCCACGCTGGTCAGAGTATCGTGCTCGGACCGGTGCACTACGAAGCGCTCGTTACCCGCCTGCAGCCGCTGCAGTGCCTCACGCGCCGGGATCATAGTGCTCCATCACCATACTGATCAACTCGCGGTCGGGATCACCGGAGGGGTCGAGCCCGGAGACCTCGGCCAGCGCTTGCGCGGGGCCGCGGTCGCGGATTATTGCCTGCAAACGCTCGGCGTCCGGATCACCGGCGCGGTCGTAGCGCAGCGCGGCGGCGCAAATTGCGGCGATGTTATGCGGCCAGACTCCGCCACGCAGACACATCAGAGCGCAGCCCACAAGCCGATCGGCTCTGCCCAGCTTACGTATCGGGTCGCGGCCGACGCGATCTACGGTGTCCTGCAGCATCGGATTGGCAAAGCGCAGCAGGATGTCGGCGCGGGTCTCAGCCAGCTGATCGGCACTGAAGACTCCGGGTCGTGCGGCTGCCAGGCCGGCACACGCCTCATCAAGAGCACCGCGGAACAGCTGCGCAGCAGGGGCATCATCAAAGGTCTGGTGCACGTACTGCAGGCCGAGCTGATGGCCCAGGTAGGCCAGCGCCGCGTGCGCCATGTTGTAGATGAAAAGCTTGCGTTCTCCTTCGGCGGCAAAGTCGGGTACCGCGTACATGCCGTCAATCGGTGGCTGCGGCGCGAGGCGCGCCGCACCATCGTAGGGCAGCTTGTGATAACCGTCGGCCACAACCAGTAGCGGCTGCCGGGCGCGCAGCTCGCTCGGCAGCACCGGCACCATGCGCGCCACCGAGGTGCCCACAAACCCGACGCGCCGCTGCAGCCAGCCGCGCTCGTCTTCGCTGATCAGCGCGGACACTGCGTCGCGGAGCTGTCCTGCGGCATCCAGCAGATTTTCGCACAGATAGACGTCCAGCGGCGGCGCATCCGCGGCGCGGCGCGCGCGCAGCCCTGAGACCAACACCGGCGCGATGTCCCCCAGGTATCGTACCCCCACCGCGGTGAATACTACTTCGGCGGCGGCAATTGCCGCGTCGGTACGCGTCCGGTCAGTTACGAGAACCGCGCTGAAGTTATCTATCAGCAGGTCCTGCGCCGCGCCCTGTTCTGCATCCAGCACTCGCAGCGGGTAGCACCCTTCGTCCTCCAGCGCTGCCACCAGTTCAACCGCCGCGTCTATGAAGGTGATGTGGTAGCCTGCCTCGTGCAGCAGCTGCCCCATGAACCCGCGCCCGATGTTGCCGGCGCCAAACTGCACCGCCTGGCGACCGCGGTTGGCATCCAGGCCACCGTTGGTCTCACGGCCCGGTCTCTGCGACTCTTGCATCGTCTCACTCCTGTTGTGCAATAATGACTTCGATTCCGCTCTGCCTCACGTGTTCCAGGAAGGACGGATCGGCGCCCGCGTCGGTTACCAGCGTTGTCACCGCCTCCAGACTGCCGAAGGTAACCAGCGCACGCTTATGGATTTTGGATGAATCCGCCAACAGCACCACGCGGTCCGCGATGCCGATCAGTGCGGTCTTGAGTTCAGCCTCCATGCGATTGGGCGTCATCAGGCCCAGCTCGAGACTCACGCCGTTGGCACCCAGCAGAAGCGTGTTCGCGTGGAAGTTACCCACCATCGCCATTGCATCGGGGCCAACCACGCTGAGCGTTGGCTCGCGCACCAGCCCCCCGAGCACGATGGCGCTCATGTTGGGACGCCGCGAAACCTCGATTGCCGCGTCCAGCGAATAGGTAATCACCGTCAGGGTCAGATCCGCTCTCAGATGCTCGATCACGCCGAAGGTGGTAGTTCCGCCGTCGAGGGCGATGGTCTCGTTGTCCACCACCAGAGCAGCCGCCGCGCGCGCGATAGCGGCTTTCTCCGCCGCGCGCTGCACTTTGCGCTCTCGAATCGGCGAGTCGTGGACGTAGCCGTCGCGGCCCATGATCCCGCCGTGGGTGCGCAGCGCCAGCCCGCGTTCGGCAAGCCGGTTGAAGTCACGACGCACGGTGTCCGCTGATACGCCGGCCAGTTCTACCGCCTGTTCTACCGTGAGCGATCCAGCACTACTGAGCGCCTGCAGCAACTGTTCCAGCCGTTGTTCGACAAACATCGAGTGAGCCTACACCGCATCAGCACCAATGTCAATATTGTGCCGAAATCTGCATGGTTTTGCCAATTTACGCGTGAACTGCGTTGACCAAAGTGCGAGCAACGTAGTAGCTTACAACCGATCGCTGACACGATGCGCCGCCTGCACAAGCCGGCACAGAAGGGGTAAAGGCATGTCATCATCAACACAGACCGAAACCTGGGTCGAGCGGGCCACACGCGTAGCGCGCGGAATCCGCCGCCGTGCGCTGCAGCTTACCATAGAAAAGAACGGCTGCTACCTGAGCCAGGCGCTCTCGTCAGCCGACATTCTGGCGGTACTCTACACCAGAGTTCTCAACATCGGGCCGAGCCAGGCACCGCTGAAACCTCCACCGTTTGCCGGTGTCCCGCGGCCGGGGCTGCACCACCTGGGCGCGGACTACAACGGCCCGCGCGCACCGCAGTACGATCGGTTGCTGCTGTCCGCGGCTCACTACGCCGTAGCGGTCTACGCCGCGCTGGTGGAAACCGGGCGATTGGCGCCCGAGGCGCTGGCTGATTTCAACGCCGACGGCAGCTCGGTAGAGATGATCGGCGCCGAGCACTCTCCCGGCATGGAGCTGACTACCGGTTCATTCGGCCAGGCGCTCAGCCAGGCCGGCGGCGTGGCACTGGCGCGACGCCTCAAGCAGGAAAGCGGCAAAGTTTGGGTCTTCATGTCCGACGGCGAGTGCGAGGAAGGCCAAACCTGGGAAGCGGTGCAGGCGCTGGCGCACCACAGGCTGGACAACGTCGGTGTCTACATCGACGTCAACGGTCAGCAGGTTGACGGCCTCACCAGCGAGGTGATGAACATCGAGCCGCTGGCCGACCGCTTCACCGCGTTTGGCGCAACGGTGGTTACCGTTGACGGGCACGACATCGAAGCGCTCGAGCGCGCCGCGCGCACCCGGCACGCCGGCACACCGCTGGTCATTCTATGCTACACCAACACCGCCTGCGGCGTTGATTTGCTGGAAGAGCGCAAGCCCAATCTTCACTACGTGCGCTTCAAGAGCGAGGCCGAGGTGAACCGCTACCGCGACTACCTGAGGAAGATGTAGCCATGGAAATCCTGACGCAAGTACACGAGAAGAACCTGGTAGCGTGGGCCAAAGACCGGCCAGAAGTGGTGGTATTCTCCGGCGACCTCACCGGCTCAACCGAGATCGGGCTGTTCAAGCAGCACTATCCCGATCGCTTCTTCTCGCTCGGCATGGCCGAGCAGAACATGATGAGCTTTGCCGGCGGCATGGCACGCGACGGCTTCACGCCCTTTGTGCACACCTTTGCGGTCTTCATGTACCGCCGCGCGCTGGACCAGATCGAGATGTCGATTGCCTACCCCAACCTGCGCGTGCGCATGTTCGGCTTCCTGCCGGGGATACTGACACCCGGCGGTGTGAGTCACCAGGCTATCAACGACGTTGGCGTGCTGCGCACGCTGCCCAACATGACCATCCTGGAGACCGGCGACGCCACCGATGTTGAGTCAGTACTCGACGTAGCGCAGGCGGTCGATGGACCGGTCTACGTGCGGATGCTACGTAAGGATATCCCGCGGCTCTTCCCCGCCGCCGAGCGGATGCAACTGGGCCGATCACGCATCCTCAGCCGCGGCACGGACATCGCCCTGGTGACCGCGGGCATCTGCACCGAGGAAGCGCTGCGTGCCACTACGCTGCTTGCCGCAAAGGGCGTCTCGATAAGCCACATCCACGTCACCACGCACAAGCCGTTTGATGATCCCGCTCTGGCGCAGCAGCTGGCCTCTGTCAAACGCGGCGTCATCACAATGGAGAACCACACCACCGTGGGAGGACTGGGAACCGAGGTTGCCGAAATGATGACAGAGCACGGCATCGGAATCCCGCTGACGCGCCTTGGCCTGCGCGACACCTACGCCCACGGCGCCTCCAGAGAGTACCTGATGAAGGAGTACGGCCTGGACGCCATCAGCCTGGTGCGCGCAACCGAGCGCGTTCTGGACCAACGCTTTAATATCAACGAAGAAGATCTTGCCGGAGTACGACTTTCGCAGTTCAGCGGCGAGATGCAACTGGAGGCTTTGTAAATGGAAGATGCAATTCGCAATTTTGTAGAGCAGGGTGAGGCGTACCGCTGGAGCGGCGTAGAGACCAAGACCTACAACGCCGCCGAGAGCCAGTCGCGCGGCATGTCCAAACAGATCCTGTTTGAGGCCGACGAGAACCTGCCGTCCGAGCTGCGCTACTTTGAATCAGAACCCGGCGGACACTCGGCGCTGGAGCGCCACCACCACGTTCACGCAGTGCTGGTGCTGCGCGGATCGGGCTCGGTGATGCTCGGTGACCACGTGCGCCGCATCAGGGCGTTTGACACAGTCTACGTTCCTCCTGACACCTGGCACCAGTTCTACGCCGACGCCGATTCATACCTCGGCTTCCTCTGCCTGGTCAACTGTGACCGTGACCGCCCCGAGCGCGCTTCAGAATCCGACATCGCCGGGCTCAATCAGATCGCGGCGATCCGCGATGTGATCCGTTTCTAGGGCAGCGCCGGGCCCCGGCGGTGATCACGAGTATCACTGAGGCTTGACGCAATGCCGGCGTATGTGCAATAGTTTACTCAGCGAACCGTGAAATCACGGAATCCCGCCGAATTACGCCTCCGGTGTTTCAGCGCTTCTGAATGATATCCATTTGCAAACCATAACCCGTGCACTTCCGCGAGAGCCGAACTGCACCCCAAAAGGACTCGCATGTCTGATACTGTAACCTCTGATGTAACCTTTTCCGAACTGGAATTGATCACCCCGATCCTCGACGCACTCAAGTCCGAGGGCTACCACACTCCAACCGAGATCCAGGCACGAGCCATACCGGTACTGCTTGCAGGCCATGACCTTCTCGGTACCGCCCAGACCGGCGGCGGCAAGACCGCTGCATTTGTGCTGCCGATCCTGCAAAGCCTGTCGGTAGCGAGGCAGCTCGAGCGTACGTTTGAAGAACCTGCCGCCGCGCCGCAGCGTGCTAACGGCGGCCGCCGCAACAGCCGCGGGCGCATCGCGACCGATCACATGGCGGGCCTGCCGCGCCGTAGGCCCGAGGCTGCACGCCCCTCCGCGCTGATCCTTGCACCCACCCGGGAGCTGGCAATGCAGATCTCTCAGAGCGTGAGCGCTTACGGTGCGCGACTTAAAGTGCGACATACCGTGGTATACGGCGGCGCCTCCAAGAACACCCAGGCTCGCGAACTGGCGCAACAGCCCGAGGTGCTGGTTGCCACACCTGGCAGACTGCTCGACTTCATCAACGAAAAGGCGGTGACGCTGGAAGACGTGCGCTACCTGGTACTGGACGAAGCCGACCGCATGCTCGATATGGGGTTTATTCCCGATGTTCGGCGCATTGTGGCAATGACCGCGCAGAGACGCCAGACCACGATGTTCTCAGCAACCATGCCGCGCGAAATTGCCGATCTGGCTGCCGGCATTCTCAAGGATCCGGTACGCATCGAGTGCGAACACGGCAGCATGCGCGTAGAGGCTATCGACCACTCGGTGATGTTTGTCGACCAGGCCGACAAACTGACGCTGCTGGTCGATATGATCGAGCGCCAGCATATGCACAGGGCGATTGTTTTCACGCGCACCAAGCACCGCGCCACGCGTGTGGCCAAGGCGTTGAATAAACAGAACATCGACAGCGACGCCATCCACGGCGACAAAACCCAGAACGCGCGCACCCGCGCACTCGATGCCTTCAAGAAGGGCAAGATCCAGGTGCTTGTTGCCACCGATGTGGCGGCACGCGGTATCGACGTAGATTCGATATCGCACGTGATAAACTTTGAGCTCCCCGGTGAGGCTGAAGCCGAGACGTACGTGCACCGCATCGGCCGCACCGGCCGTGCGGGCGCCGACGGATCGGCGGTCTCGTTCTGCT
>SKLB01000061.1 GCA_007123465.1 Spirochaetales bacterium | reverse complement strand
TTCTCCTGTATGAGAAGACGAATAGCATCGGCTAATTGAGAAGCCATCATGATAGTGCTTTAGACCTCCTGTGAGTCGTCAAGTCTGGCCTTCTGTATGTCGGCAAACGGTATGCGCTGCTGCACGCCGCCCCGCACGATGACAACCTCGTGCTCGTCACTGTCGTGAATGATTCCGCCAAGCCACTGCTGCTCAGCTTTACTGTACACGCGAACGCCCTTCGATTGAAAGATGCGATACTCGCGCGGCAACCGAATTGTCCGGTCTACACCCGGCGAACCGACCTCGATGTTCAAGTCCCGATCCGGGTACAGCGCCTCCAGCCGCGGCGCGATCATCCGGTGTACCGCGGCGCAGTCGTCCACGCCAACTCCGCCGGCGGTAAAAATTACCGCGTGGACGTGCAGCACCTCTTTTACAATCTGGGCCCGCAGGTCAACCAGTGTGAAGCCGTAGCCGGAAACGATCGGCGCCAATTCGTCGTATAACTGCTCTTCCATCCTCTGTCCGGTCATGCGTGTCCTTGCAGCAAGAAAAACAAAAAAAGAGTCGAAACTCGACTCTCTTGACTGCTGGCAAAAGATTGTGAGTAGACAATATCAATTGCCGCGCAAAGTGTCAATCACAGGTCCATCGCCACGGTCAAGGCGTAGATTGAGACCACACCGGCGGGCCGCAACGCTTCGCAACACGCGTCGAGCGTGGCGCCGGTGGTGTACACGTCATCGATGAGCACCACGCTGCTGCCCGCAATAAGCGCCGGATCGACCGCCAACCTGATGCGTCCTTTAAGGTTCTGCTGGCGCTCCGCCAGACCGAGTTCTTTCTGGTGCCGCGTACGGGCCCGCCGCAGCGCAGCGCAGACGGTTACGCCGTCGGCCTGTCGCATGCAGCGGCATATCTGGCGCGCCTGATCCCAGCCGCGGCGCCGGGTAGCCGATGGGTGCCCGGGAACCGGAACCAGCAGTGCGCCCTCACACAGCTGGTGGTACAGTTTCAGGAGCGCCTGGGCGCAGAAGCGCGCCAGCGAAGGGATGCCGTCAGCCTTGAAACAGTGCAGCAACTCGGCCACCCGGAAGTCGTAGCCGAACGCCGAGCGGTGGAGGTCAAAACCGTGGCGGCGCTCGCGACAGTCCAGACACGTCTGCTGCTCGCTGACAAGCGGAGCGCCGCAGCTGCAGCAGCGCGGCTCGGCCAACCACTCCAGGTCGCCGCAGCAGTAACGGCAAAGCGCAAAGTCTCCGGCGCGGCATCCAAGCAGTGGACGGCCACAGAGAACACAACGTTCCGGCAATGCGATATCCAGAACGGTCTGTAGATGGTGATTCATGATACAGATAACGGCCACAAACGGTGTACTGATTGCATTATTGCAACTATATTGTACGCAGATGCAGCAGCGTTTTGATTACATAATGGCCGGAGGAGGCGCCGCCGGCCGCAGCCTCGCGTATCACATGATCGCCAGTCCGCTGGCCGGCGCACGGATTCTGATAGTTGATCCTGAACCCAAACTCAGTAACGACCGTACCTGGTGCTTCTGGTCGCCCGACCCTACCCCTTTTGATCAGATAGTCTACCGCCGTTGGCCCACACTCGACTTTGTCTGTGAAGACTTCTCACTGCAACTGGACCTGGCCCCGTACGACTACCGTGTCATCCGTGGAATCGACTTCTATGAGCACACCACCAGCGCACTCAAGGCCGCCGGCGTGGAGTTCCTGCAGGCTCGCGTGGATCAGATAGAAGATCATCCCGACCACGCAACGGTAACCGCCGACGGTACACGCTACCGCGCCAACTGGGTGTTTGACAGCCGCTGGGATGCGGGAGTCTACCGCGGCCAGGACCCACGCTACCACTACCTGCAGCAGCACTTCCTGGGTTGGGTGATCCGCTGCAACAGCGCCGGCTTTGATACCACGCGCGCCACCATGTTTGACCTGCGTACCGCGCAGAACGGGATCTTCCGCTTTGTCTACACCCTGCCATTCTCACCCAGCGAGGCGATGGTCGAGTACACCATTTTCTCGGCTGAACTGTTGCCGCCGCCGGAGTATCGTGCCGCGCTGTCGCAATACATCGAGACACACCTCGGACTGCACGATTACCAGATCCTCGAGGAAGAGTCCTGCATCATCCCGATGACCGACCAGCCATTCGCACGGGAGGGCGGCAAACGCATTATGCGCATCGGCACCAGAGGCGGGCGGGTTAAGGCCTCCAGCGGATACGCTTTCCTGCGCATTCACAACGATAGCGCAGCAATAGTGCGCTCGCTGCTGCAGAGCGCTACGCCGTTTCACGGCCGCCGTCCGCCGGCACGCTACCGCACCTTCGATTCACTGCTGCTGCAGATTCTCTACCGCCGCGGTGAGATCGGTGCGCGGGTTTTCAGCGATCTGTTCCGCAAGAATCCGGTACAGCGCATCTTCGGCTTCCTTGATGAAACCGGCTCGATCGCTGAGAACATCGCCTTGATGGCCAGCGTTCCCTGGTGGCCGTTCATCAAGGCGTGGATCAAACTCCGAGTGACGCGGCGCGTCTAAGGCAGGCTGATTATGATCGATCTGCTTAGCAGAGCCCTTGAACAGCTGCCACTGACTTCGATTGTCTTTTTGATTCTGTGGCTCGTTTCGATGATCATGGTACCAATTGTCAAGTGGATATGGGGCGATGGAGCCGAGCGCATCGGGATATCGGTTGGGGTGCTGTTCCAGGTTGCCACCGTGGTAGCTCTTATGTCGGCGGCTCTGCCGCTATGGACAGTAGCGGTGCTGGCAGTAGCGATTCCGTTTCTGGGGTGGCTGAGTGAGTTTGTCGGCTGTCGCACCGGTTTCCCGTTCGGCCGTTACCACTACACCGACGTGCTGCAGCCGCAAATTGGAAGTGTTCCGCTTATCATTCCGCTGGCGTGGCTTATGATGATGCCGCCGGCCTGGGCGGTAGCCGAGCTGCTGGTGGGCAGCGCGCGTCCGCTGCTGTTTGCGCTTACCGCGGGCGCAGCGTTCACCGCGTGGGATCTGTTTCTCGATCCGCAGATGGTCCACTGGGACTTCTGGCGCTGGAAACAACGCGGGCGCTACTTCGGCATCCCGCTGATCAATTTTCTCGGCTGGTGGCTGGTTTCTGCAGCAATTACCGCGCTGATCTATGCTGTACTGCCAATCGCTGCGCTGCCGCTGTATGCGCTGCTGCTGATGTACGCGATCACCTGGATTCTGGAAACCGTGGCGCAGGCGCTGTTCTGGAATCTGCGCGGCAGCGCGATCGTGGGCTTTATCGCAATGGGTACGCTGGTGCTGCTGGCATCACGGTCGCTGTGAGCCACCGTCGCTCAGCAGCTCACTCCAGCGCGCAACGCTGTTGAGCGCCTCAATCGGCGTAGTCCGGTTTAAATCCAGTCCGGAGATTTCGCGCAGGATCAGTTCGCCGCTTTGAAACAGCTCGGCCTGGGGAGCTGCGCTCTTCCCCTGATATCCCCGCCGCTGTGAAGCGCCGGCGGCGTTAACCGAAGCACCGGCGCCGATATTTCCGGCCAGCGCTCGCGCGCGTGAAACCACCGCGTCCGGCAGCCCCGCCAGCTCGGCAACGTGTATCCCGTAGGAGTTGCCCGACGGGCCCTGGGTAACCCGCTTCAGAAACACGATGGTATCCCGTTGCTCTGCCACCGCCATCGACAGATTGATCAGCGAATCGTGTTCGATTTCGGTCAGCTCGTGGTAGTGGGTCGCAAACAGCGTCCGCGCTCTCACGCTCTGCAGCAGGTACTCGCATACCGCCCAGGCAATTGCCAGTCCATCCTGTGTTCCGGTACCGCGGCCAACCTCGTCCATGATCACCAGGCTGCGCTCGCCGGCGTTGCGCAGAATGTTGGCGGTCTCGGACATCTCAACCAGAAATGTGGATTGCCCACGCGCGATATTGTCCGAGGCTCCCACGCGACAGAAGATGCGGTCAACCACGCCAATTCGCGCCTCGTCGGCCGGGACAAAAGAACCGATCTGAGCCATCAGGACTATCAGCGCGTTCTGGCGCAGAAAAGTAGACTTGCCGGCCATATTGGGACCGGTAATCAGCGCGAAGCGCTGCTTCTCCAGCGCAAGATCGTTGGGAACAAAACTGCCCGGTGTACCGTAGCGTTCGACTACCGGGTGGCGCCCACCGCGAACCCGCAGTACCCCACTCTCCTCAACCTGCGGCCGTACGTAGCCGTTGCGTGTCGCCGCCCAGGCAAACGACTGCAGGCAGTCGATACGCGCCAGCTGTTCGCTGACCGCTGACAACGCCGGCAGCACCCGCGCCACCTCCGCGCGCACCCGCAGAAACAGCGCACGCTCCTGTTCAACGATCCGCTCCGAGGCGTCGTTCAGGCGCGACTCGATATCGCCCAGTTCCTCGGTGGTAAAACGCTCGCCGGCCGCCAGCGACTGCCGCCGTATGAAGTGGCCGGGGACTCTGCCCGACTGAGCCTTACTGACTTCGAAGAAGTAGCCCAACACTCGATTGTGGCGCAGCTTCAGCGCCGCGATGCCGCAGGCATTGCGTTCGCGCTCCAGATACTCTGTCAGCACGGCCCTGCTGTTGTCGCGCAGCGCTCGCAGTTGGTCCAGCTCCTGGTCGTAACCGTTGCGGATCAGGTTGCCTTCGCTCAACAGCACCGAAGGGTTGTCGGCCACTGCTGTTCGCAGAAGCTCGATAACCGCCAGCAGCGCGTCGCGCCACGCCGCAGAACCGCCGATACCGCCTTCACTCTGGAACCAGTCGGCCAGCAGCTCTTCTATCACCAGTGCGTGCGAGAGGCTGTCACGAATAGCGACCAGGTCCTTGGCGTGGGCGCGTTCCAGTGCAACCCGTGCCCCCAGACGCTCCAGATCCAGCAGCGCATCGAGCTCCTGCCGCAGGCGGTTCAGCAGCATCTGATTGTGGTACAGCTCTCCAACGCGTTCAAAGCGTTGTTCGATCTCCGCCGCTGATCGCAGCGGCGACAGAATCCAGCGGCGCAGCGTTCGCGCGCCCATTGCCGAGCCGGTGTAGTCGAGAACCGACAACAGCGAGAAGCGGCGTCCGCCCTCACTGATGCTCTGCAGCAATTCCAGGTTCCGCTGCGTCGACTCGTCCAGCACCACCACTTGATCGTCGCGATATACCCTCAGATGGCGCACATGCGACAGAAGTCCGCGAGCGGTCTCGTCGATATACTCAAGCAGAACATTGACGCTGTGCAGTTCGGATCCCTCATCGGAAACACCAAAACCTTCCAGCGTAGCCACGCCGAACAACGTCACCAGACGGCGGCGTGCCTGCTCAGTATCGAAGCTCCAGTCCGGCAGGCGGTTGATAACCAGTTGTTCGTGCTGTTCGATAGTCGCCTGCAGTTGAGGCAGAGAATCCAGCAGCGACTCCTGCAGCAGAATCTCGCGCGGCGCAAGACGGCTCAGCTCGCGACGGACAAACTCCAGACCCTCGGCGGCATCGGCGGTTGCCACCGCCAGTTCTCCGGTGGACAGATCGATATAAGCCTCGCTGAGCGTGTTACGCGTGAAGCCGAGCGCCACCAGGTAGTTATTGACGCCGGCCTCGAGGTAGTCCTGCTCCACCACCGTGCCAGGAGTGACAATCTCAACTACTTCACGCTCGGCGATACCCTTGGCGTCCGCGGGCAGGCGGACCTGCTCGCAGATTGCAACCTTCTTACCGGCCTTGAGCAGACGCCCGATGTAACTGTGCGAAGCATGGTAGGGAATACCGCACATCGGTACGTCGTTGCGCGCCGTCAGCGTAAGACCGAGAAGACGGGACGCCTCTCTGGCGTCCCCCTTGAACATTTCGTAGAAGTCACCGAGCCGAAAGAAGAGAATTGCGTCCTGATGCTCGGCCTTGATGCGCGCGTACTGCTGCATCATCGGCGTCAGCTCGGGCATTGTCCTGTCAGCGGGATATCGTGCGCAGCCGGGCCAGCACCTGGTCGCTGATGTCCACCGCCGAGCTCCACCACTGCAGGCCTTCGGCGTCGGTGCGCATTACGACCGTGTAGCCCTCGCTCTCGGCTACATACTGAATGGCCTGCTGCATGCGGTTCAGAAAGTCGTCGGACAACAGGCGTGTCTGCCGCGCTTCCAGCTGCGAGCGGCGGCGGCGCGCCAGGTCCTCAATGAAGCGTTCCTTGTCCGCTATCTGCGACTCGAGCCGGTTTGCGGTGAAGGAGTTGTTCTGATCCAGCGCTATGGTATGGCGCTGCCGCAGGCTCTCGAGCTCGCGCACCTGGGCGTCGATCTCCTCCTGGTATTCGCGGCGCAGCCGTTCCAGCTCGCGCACCTCCTGCGAATCGCGATAGAAGGTGTTGTATACCCGGTCTATGTTGATGATTGCCACCGTGGTCAGCTGTTCGGCCGCTACAACGCCGGCGAGCAACGGCAGCAGCAACGCTGCAATGATTATTCGCTTCATGATTGCCTCTGTTTTTCCTCCGTTCCGCTAGAACAGTTCCATTCCGATCGAAAAGACGAAGTCCAACCCCCGCCCCTCGCGGTTATCACGATTGAAGAGATTACCGGTCTGCCAATCGATATTGCCACTGCTGTCAACCAGAAATCGCTTGGCCAGATAGATCCGGATCGGGAACTGCGGAATAACAAAGCGCAGGCCGCTGCCCATGCTGAATCGCATGTTCTCAATTCCCAGATTACCGATGTCCGAGCGTTCCTCGTAGAGTGCGGTGGCTTCAAAGAAATTGTCGAGCCAGATCACCTGTTCGGCCAGCGGCATCCGCAGCTCAACCCAGTTGTTCCACAGCGCCTTGCCGTCGAGCTCTCGTGGCCAGCCGCGGGCGGTGAACATTCCGTCGATGAAAAGCAGGTCGGTGGTTCCCGTACGAGCAACCAGATACTCTTCTCCGCGCACGTAGTTCTCCGCGTTACGCTGATCTTCGGCAATCCAGAATTGCGGAAAGATCAGCGACAGGCTGGTATGCAACCCGAGTACGCCCTTCCAGCTCCAGTTATCGCTGACACGCCAGTCCCACAGAGTGAAAAAATGTTCAGCGCGACTGTCACTACGGATGAAGTGCCGCGTACCAAACAGGAAACCGCCGGTGAAACTCACCCCCTGGCTCACGTAGTAGCCGGTTGTGGGGTTGAAGGCTATGTCGCGGTCATCGAGTGAGAGCGACAGCCCCCAGCGGTTGACAAACAACCACTGATCGAGGTTGCGGCGGATATTGCGGTCCAGCGGCCGGAACTCATCGGGATCGTAGGTCAGGTACTCTATAGCGGTACGAAGCGATGTATTGGCGCCGACGCGGCCAACCGGCGTCAACCAGCGGTAGCCGGTGTTGGCGCCGATTGAGATATTCCACTCGGTGTACTCCATCAGCCACTCTTCGGGAATATTGGAGACCGTGCCGCCGGCATCCAGAAAATCGTCTTCAGTATCGAAAGGATCGGGAACCCCGTCGGAATCCTCGTCACGCAGAATATTGCGCCGGATGTTGCGGTCCACCGCAAAGTTGAAACCACCGGACCAGCGGCGACCGGTCAGCCATCGTTCGAGAAAATTGACCGACAGGCGCTGGTTGATCGGCGAGGCCACCAGCTCGGCACCGATGGTCTGGCCGCGTCCGAGGAAATTGCGGTCCTGCCACGCAATCTGGGCCGAGACCGGAAAATCAGCACTGCCGCCGAAGGCCACGCCAAACCTGATATCGGCGGTGCTGCCCTCCTCCACGTTGATGATCAGGTCCATCAGACCTTCTTCGCTGCCCTGCGGTGTTTCCGGAACGATGTTGCTGAAGTACTGTAGATTGGCCAGTCCCTGCATTCCCTGGCGGATCTTGGTAGCGCTGAAGATGTCACCAACCTCCAGCGGCACTTCGCGATAGATCACGTGGTCTATGGTCTTCTCGTTGCCGCGAATCTCGATGTTCTCGATGCGCGCGCGACTGCGCTCGACGATGTTGACTACGTACGAGATTGTATTGGTAGCCTCGTCGCGCACGGAATCACGGGTGATGCTGTTGAAGATGTAGCCGTTCTCGTAGTAGAGGTCGGCCACACGCTGGTAGTCGGCGTCAAGGCGCGCAATATTCAGTACGTCACCGGGCGACATGCGGACACGCTGCTGCAACTGCTCGTCATCGAAGATCGAGTTACCGCGAAACTCCATGCCACCGAAGGTGTACTGCAGTCCCTCTTCGATGAATACCGTCAGGGTCAGAAAGGTGCGTTCGGCCTCTTCGTCGCGTTCTACCTCGCGGTCAATATCCAGCACCCGGGCGTCGACAAAACCGCGCTCGCGGTAATAGCGCTCGATTGCGCTGCGGTCCTGCTCGAGCAGCGCTTCCTGAAAGATACCGCGGTTGAACAGCGACTGCTGTTTGGTCTCCATCACACCGCGCAGGGTACCCGCGGAGGCGTAACTGTTGCCGGAGAACAGGATCTCGCGCACGGTGACGCGTGCACCCTCGTTGATAGTGAAGACCACCACACGGTCCGGAGAGTCGGGCAGTTCTTCTGTACTACCGCGTACCTCCACGTCGGGATAGCCGCGTTCCTGATACAGATTACGGATCGCCTGTTCATCAACGCGTATCTTGGCCTGAGTAATGACATCGCCGCGGTTCAGCAGAATCACATCCAGCAGCTGTCCGGCACGAATATTGCGGTTACCCGAAAATCGAATGTCATCTACCAGCGGGCGTTCGGTAACCTGGAACTGCAGGATTACCTGGCTGCGCTCATCGTCGGCCGGCAGCGCTTCGGGCACAATGCGCTCGAAGAGATCCAGCGCGTAGAGGCGCCGCTGCAGATCCAGGAAGACGGCATCGGTGAACTCGCGCCCGATGAAAGGATCGATAATACCCTGTAATTCGCTGGGCGATACGCTGCGCAGCCCTTCAAAGCGAATATCGGCAATCGGCTTGTTCTGAAACCACTCATCATCAGCGGCCTGTGCCTGCACAGCAAGAGGAAGCAACAGTAAAGCAACGCCGGCAATCAGCAGGCTCTTGCGCATAGAATCTCCTTGTATTGGTTGCCAGT
>SKLB01000074.1 GCA_007123465.1 Spirochaetales bacterium | reverse complement strand
TCATGGTCTTACTGAGAAACTGGTGGTGCGCCCTATGGCTGCCGGTGATCTTGTCACCGCGCTGCAGCGCCCTGATCGACGCCGCAGCCACCGCCTCCTGCCCGACACTGGTATGCACGGGACCCCAGACGCAGTCATCGCTCTTCAGCCTGAGGAGCGCGTGCTCAAACTCGTTGATCAGGTACATATCGAAGAGGATCTGCGCGGCACGGCGCACGGGTAGCTGTCTAATGTCATCCGCGTCGGAGCGCAGACGTTCCCAGCGCTGTTCAACAACGAGCTTCTCTCGGTTCATATTACGTCCTAGAGGTTCGTTCTGCTATGACTCTCGGACTGCAGCAATTATCGTGGATCCGCATCGGACTTGCCCGGAGGAACTACGTAGAGACCGGCCGCCTCTCTTCGGCCGGGCATGATGAACTGCTGCTTCGGAGCTGAATCTTGTTGCTCCAGTTTATCCATAATCCCGCCATCAAAGGTAATACCGAGGCCGGGAGACTCTCCCGGAATCAACCAGCCGTCCTTTATCTCATGATCGACAGTGAATCCTACTTCCATTCCCGCATTGACAATTTCAATCATCATATGATTCGGCAGTGCCGCAGCGAAATGCCCCATGAAGTTTCCGGGAGTGTTCATCACGCATACTGGAATCTCGAATGCATAGGCGAGTTCCGCGACATGCAGGGCTCCGGTGATACCGGAGGTATAGTTGCCAATCTCAACAATGTCCATCGAGCCGGCCATAAAATGAGGGACAAACTCCGGAACATCCTTAAGGTTCTCACCACTTGCTACCGCTGCCTGGATACTGTCCGAGACTTTCTTCAGGCCGCGTGCGTCCCATCGCCCTGCGGGCTCTTCCGCCCAGAGGAGGCTGAACTCACACTCGATTTCTTTGATTCGGCGAATGGCCTCCTTGGCCGACCAATACTCATTCGAATCTATTGCAAGTTCTACCCTCTCCCCACTCTTCGCTAAGGCGTCACGCATCACGGCCAGTCGTATTAAGTCACTTTCCTGATCAAGGCCGACCTTCAGCTTGCCTGCAGAAATTCCCAGCCCGGCCATCTCTTCATAGAAGAAACGGATTTCGTCATTTGAGAGGCAGAGCCCGATTTCGCTCGCGTATGCTTTTACCCGCGGATTCGACGCGCCCAGAGTCCTGTAGAGCGGCTCAGCGTTGCACTTTGCCTTGAGATCCCAGAGCGCAAGATCCAGCCCCGCGATTGCCTCGCTTGCCACGCCTCTATTGCCGCTCTTGAAGACATGGTCCACCAGCCGCTTCCAGAGGCCCCGCACTCCGCGCGGGTCTTGGCCATGAAGGAGCGGCGCCAGCCGATGAATCATCTGTTCAGCGGCCGGTAATGTAATTGCCGTGCCAGTCAATCCCTCGTCAGTAGTTATTGCAACTGCAAGGTGAGCCCACTCCTTCTGACCGTATGGGAAATTTGCATCCGCCAGAGGCCGCTGACTCGTATACGGATACGCCAGCGTCTTCACTCCCGTGATCTTCATTGCTTCTACTCCTGTTGTGTTGATTGCTACCCTTTGACGGCACCCGCAGTCAAGCCTGCCGTCATATACTTCTGAATGAACATGAACAGAACGATCGCCGGAATAGAACTCACAACCCCACCAGCGGTCAACAAGCCCCAGTTCAGTACATGCTGACCGATAAGTGTCGCCAGACCGACCGGAAGGGTCCGGCTTGCGAGGCTGCGGGTAAACGTTACAGCAAACAGGAATTCGTTCCAAGCGTAGATAAATATGTAGATCAGCGTCGCGGCCATCGCCGGCGCAGCTAGTGGCAGAGTAATGCGCACAAACGCCATGCCGTGCGTACAGCCGTCCACCATCCCGGACTCTTCCAGTTCGTGCGGGATGGAATTGAAAAAGCCAGTCAACATCCAGCAGCAGAAAGGAATTGCGTACGTTGAATACGCGATGATCAAGGCCAGGTAGGTATCAAGCAGCTGTAGACTTCGGAAAATCACGAATAACGGTATTAACAGGAGCACTATCGGAAACATGTTCAAAGTCAAGAAGAGCAACATAACCATTCCGCGGCCGCGGTATCTAAACCGTGAGACACTGTACGCTGCGCTCGTTGAAAGTACCAGCGAGAACAGTGCAGCTCCACTCGAAACGAAAAGGCTGTTTCGGAAATAGGTTGCAAACGGCAGTGTGCGAAAGAGACTTCGGTAATGCTCCAGCGTAGGCTCAATCGGCAGATAACGAATCCGCAGCGTTATAATCTCACTAGCAGGTTTGATGGACGTAATGATCGTCCAGATAATCGGCAACAGTAGAAACAGCAGGAAAAGCAAGAGGGGAAGGTAGAGACCTATCAATCTATGGCCAGCGCTCTCCATTCCTTGATGGGCGTGGCGCTTGGGCGTCATAGGATTCCCTCCTTTCTGGCACGGCCAATGTACATAAGAACAACCAGCATCAGAAAAAGGGTAAGAAAGATAGATAATGCCGCAGAATAACCGTAATTGAGAGTGCTTCTTGCAGTCATAAAAGTATACACTGAAAGCACTTGAGTGCTGTATCCAGGCCCGCCCTCGGTCATCAGATAAATGAGATCAACGAAGTTTGCCGTCCAGATGATACGCAGAAGTGTTGTAGTGACAATCACCGGCATGATAACCGGCACTGTAACGTATAACAACTGTTGCCACCTTCTGGCTCCGTCCATTCTTGCCGCTTCGTAAAGGTCGTCGGGAACCGCCTGCAACCCCGCCAGCAGCATGAGCGCGAAGAACGGCATGCCGCGCCAAACCGTGGTGAGTATGACCGCCGACATCGCGGTATCAGCCCGCGACAGCCACGCGATTCGTTCGGAGAGGATCCCAAGCCGCAACAGAACATCGTTTATCAGCCCGTAGTTGGCGTTAAACAACCAGCGCCACATGAACGCACCCAATACGCCCGGAATAACCCACGGGATCAACATCAGGTTCTTGGACACAGTTGACAATAGTGACCGCTTATTCAGGACCAGGGCAAGTCCAAATCCCAACAAGAACTGAAACCCGACCGAAGCGAATACGTAGACCGCCGTGTTGCGCAGTGACAACCAGAAAACCTCGTCTCGTATCGCACGAACGTAGTTTCCCAAGCCGATGAATCCAATGTCAGCGGGCCTCATCAGTGAATAGCTCTGGAACGACATGACAACCGCACGAAAGATCGGATAGGCAATGACACCGGCAATCGCAAGGAACGCCGGCAACAATAGCAGGTAAGGTGACACCTTTCGTTGTTGTGGGTAACTCAGGCCTAACACTTCTGCTGCTCCATAACTGGATCCTCGCTGCAAGATTTGCAGAGGATGCTCGCGGGGAAAACCGCGAGCATCCAACCCCTTCAACCTACTTTCATTATCGCCCTTCGACCGTTCGAGCGAACTGTTCCATCATTTCCTCGACACTTATCTCCCCGATCAGTGCGCGCTGGAAATTTGCCGGCCACGACTGTTCCCAGAACTCGCCCAGTGTCTCGATGTACGGAGGATTATACGCAAAAGCCGTCGATTCAGCAGCCGTTCGAGCAAACCGGTTCTCTGCGAAGTAGGGTTCCACTTCTTCGACATTCTGAACCACAGGGATTGCACCTACATACCGACCGTAGAAAGCCGCCTGCTCCGGCTCCGTTATCCACGAGACAAACGTGAAAGCAGCGTCTTTGTGTTGTGAGTCTCTCGCTATGACGTAATGATGCATTCCAGCTTCAACCCATCGCTCACCGTTGACTGAAGGCATCTTGGATATACCCACGGCGTCATCGCCAAGTGCCGCGACGTGGCCTTCGGCACTCATGATATGATGCACCAGCATCCCCGTCAGGCCGCTCTGAAACCCTTCGATTATTTCGGAGAACCCATCACTGGGAGCGCTCGGAGGTGTCACCCCGTGTTCACGGAACAGATCAACATACCATCTTGCGGCTTCAATCGCCTCAGGACGTCGAAACGTACTACGCCCGTCGGCATCGAACCACTGATTGTCTACGGTAGGGAGTACAAACGAGAGCATCATACCAGTACCGCCGCGCGCGCCTCGCATTCCAAAGCCGTAGGCGCCATCGATCTCTTCGGTTATCCGCTTTGCCGCTTCCAGAAAGGCTTCGCGCGTCTCCGGAGGATCCAGTCCCAGCTGTTCAAACCAGTCAGCGCGATAGTAAAGGTACCCTGGCAACGTCATAATTGGAACACCAAAAATCGGTTCATCAGTTGCTGCCCTGGAACCTTCCCATGCGACATCGACAATTTGATCAGCTCCGGGCCACTCAGCGACGTAATCATCCAGAGGTTCAAGCACACCCATTTCCCAGAATGCGCTACCCCACGCGGGTGTTGCGTAGAAGATCACGTCTGCCGCGTCTCCGGCAACCAACGAGGTCGTGTACAGGTCGTAAGCGCCACCCCACGGGACAAGCTCAAATTCTACTTCAATGTCCGGGTGCTCTTGATTGAACCGATCAATCAAGTCATAGAAGTAAGGCTCGTCAGGAGCATCCAGGTGCTGCCAAAGACGGATATGCCGCACTTCATCGTCCACCGGTTCGGCGCGACCGCCTGCAAACATAACCACACTCGACACAAAAAGAAAGACTGTGCCAATCGCCACTATTCTCCACATCTTTTCCATCTCACTGCCTCCTTAGCAGAAGTCGAAAATGGTTTCGCGACGGCTGCAATCCTGTGGCTGCCCGCGTCGCTTTTACAGCATTAGTGTAAAGCATCCTTCTGGTATGTCAATCCAGGAATCTTATTTATGGTTTATCAGTTTCATATAGTGAGACATATTTCGGCTGTGACTCGGGTGTTTCGCTTGACAACTGCTTGTACTGCGCTAAAATGGTAACATGCTGTCTCAATCATTGCGACGTCTTCTGGAGCGGTCTACGGGGATACCGACTGTCGCGCTACGCCAAGCCCAACAAATTCGTCAATGCCTATGAAGGTTAGAAGTGTAAAACGCATATTCGACATCGTCGAGGCTCTCTCGATGAGTCGATCCGGAATGACCTTGGCAGAGCTCAGCGCAGCTCTTGAACTTCATCGAAGCACAGTGCACCGGTTTTTAGCTGATCTCGCCGAACGCGGCTATGTCGACAAGGATCGCGATTCCAGTCATTACAGGCTCGGACTGCGCTTTATTGAGCTTACCGGTGTCTACCTTGACAACGTCGAGCTGAAGACCGAAGCGCGTCCGCATCTCGTCTCGTTGTCTAATCGGAGCGGCCACACCGCTTTTATCGCTTTCCTGGATGGCTCTGAGGTTGTTTACATAGACAAGGCTGAACAGCAACAAAGCCTGCGAAGATACTCCATAGTCGGAACGCGAGCCCCATTATACTGCACGGCACTGGGTAAGGCCCTGCTCATGAGCATGAGCGACGCAGAGTTTGAACGCGCTGTCCATGCGGCTAAACTTGCACGCTTGACGCGCAACACTATTACATCAGTCGACGAGCTCATCGCTGAAATCAGCCGCAGCCGCGAACGAGGTTGGGCCATGGACAACTGCGAGCGTTATGACGACATACGTTGCGTTGCGGCACCTATCCTCGACTATCGCCGGCAACCGATCGCCGCAGTCAGTGTGTCGGATTACGCGAGAAATCTTCCTTTAGAAGAAATGCCGGTCCTAGGCAACATGGCAAGAGAGACCGCCGGCGTTATCTCGCGCCTCATGGGCTATACAGACCGCACGGGCAGAAACGCGTTACTCGGCGGGCAAGACCAGGACACACCAATTCTATGACTCCCGCAGCTCCAGTACCTCGCCGTCGGGGCCGCGGAAGTAGAACAGCCACACCCCCGGGCGGAACTCCACCGGATCACTGAGAGACTCAACGCCGTGCTGCTGGAGCCGTTTGAAGTCCGCGCGGGCATCGGTTGAGCGCAAACCGAGGTGCACCAGGCCGTGATCGGCCTGACGCCGTCCGGGTTCTATCGGCCGGCCCTCGGGCTCGCGGTACTCAAACAGCTCGAGCAGGAATGATCCGGTGTAGAGGTGCGCAATGCGGGCGCGGCAGCCCGGCTGCGCGGTCACGGTTGAAAGCTGCGTCTCGGGCCCGCACTCCAGCACCCGCGCCACGCTGAGCCCCAGCAGATCGCGATAGAAGGCCAGCGAGCGCTCCAGATCCGATACGCTGATGGCAACGTGTTCTACGCCTGCTATCATGCCTTGCTCCTCTCGTCGGCCTGCGCCGCCGTGGCCGACGGTATAGGTGTAGCCGCTGCCTTCAAGCCCGTTATCAGCTCAGTAATCCGCACAACTTCGACTGCTATCCGGCGCGCCGGATAGTGATGGCCGCGCCGTCGGCCACCGCCTTGAAGGCCGTAGCGTCACCGTTGACCGTTCCGAGACTATTGCTCTCGCTGGCCAGCCGCGGTTCGCCGTCCGCACCGCTGGCCGGTGTTGGGCCAAACAGGATGCAGAACGCCTTCCCCGGCGGCCAGTAGGCCAGGCTTCCTACCGGCATCGTGTCCGTGGCATCCGGCTCCAGTTCGAGCTGCAGCCCGGTTGAAAAATAGATCTCGTCGCCCCAGCGACTGGCCCTGCCCTCCAGCGGCAGCGCGTCCCATATTGCTGTGGAAGCCGGACTTTCGCGCAGCTCGGCCTGCATCCGTACCTCACCGGCCTCTATCGCTATTGTGTACATCCTGGGCTCCACCACGCTAGTTGACCACGTTGATGGGCTTGCCGGCCTGAAAGGCGCGGATGTTCTCGGCGGTGGTCTCCATCAGCCGGATCCGTGCTTCGAGTGCCGCCCACGCGATGTGCGGTGTAACCAGAATGTTCCTGGCTGAAAACAGCGGGTTGTCCTCTTTGATCGGCTCCGAAGAGACAACGTCAACCGCGGCACCGGCGAGGGCTTCGTTGTTCAGTGCATCTGCCAGGTCGCGCTCGTTGACCAGGCCGCCGCGCGCGGTGTTGACGAAGAAAGCGCTCGGCTTCATTCTGGAGAGCAGCGCCTTGTTGACCATTTCGGTGTTTTCCGGTGTCTGGTTGCAATGCAGCGTCACAACGTCACTGCGGCTGAACAGCTCGTCAACCTCGGACCACCCAAAGCCGTAATCCGGCGGGTTACCGTGGTACGTGTCGTGCGCCAGCACCTCCATCTTGAACGCTGCGGCCAACTCACCAACCCGGCGCCCGATCCTGCCAAAACCGACTATGCCGATGGTCTTACCGGCAAGCTCGGCCAGCGGAGTGCGCCAGAACGAGAAGTCACCGCTCTTCTTCCATTCACCCTTCTGGACCAGTTCCGCGTGCAATACCGGCCGGCGAAAGTGATTGGTCACCAGCGCAAACACGTACTCGGCAACCGCGTCGGTACCGTAGACCGGAACGTTACTGACCGGAATATCGCGTTCGCGTGCCGCCTCGATATCAACGATGTTATAGCCGGTAGCCAGGACCCCGATGAACTGCAGCCTGGGCAGCTTGGCGATAGTCTCGCGTGAGAGCGGGGTCTTGTTGGTCAGAACGATCTCGGCGTCTCTGGCCCGCTCGATTACCTGGTCAGCGGCGCTTCGGTCATAGACAGTGAACTCACCGAGCTTCTCGACCTCGGTCCAGGGGTTGTCTCCCGGGTTGAGCGTATATCCGTCCAGTACAACAATCTTCATATCAGCCTCCTATGCTGGGGTATGGGAAACGGCGCAGCGGCCTTCAGACGCGCGCCCACGCCGCATCCAGAGTCTCTTTGCACTGCGCCAGTAGCTTGTCGCGCGTCCAATCGCCGTAGACGCAGACCTCAAAGCTCAAAAACGGCCGGGTATTCTTGTTCAGATAGCCGTTGTTCAACAGAACCCCCAGGTAGTCTGCCAGCTCATCGACGCAGTTCTGACCATCGGGATCGCACAGCGGAGGATGTTCATCGCCGTTCATGGGGTGGTCAGGCTTGTTCATGACGCAGTTTCCCATGTGCGCGTGCACCACGTAGTCCCCTGCGTCCGCCCACGCCTGCGCGGAGCTCTCGCCCTGCAGCGGAAGGTGGCTCAGGTCGATCATCAGGCCGAACTTGGGTACCGACTTGCGCACCTCTCTGGCAATTGCAGCGGCGTCCTTATTGGGTCCGATCAGGCAGTTCTTGCCGTAGTCCAGCTGGTCAAAGGTCTCCATCACCAGCGGAATATCGCTGTGCTGCTTGAGTTTGCCGCCAATCTCAACCAATGACTTCACCAGCTGCTCCATTGCGCGGCCCTTGTCTGCCGCGGCCACGTTCTTGCCCGACAGAACCGCAAATCCGCGCGCGCCGAGCTCAACGGCCTGCGGCATGACGTCCACCACCGCCGCGACCGCTTTGCTGCGCTCGGCCTCGTCGAGATGGTTGATATCGAGCTTCTGAGTCAGCAGCACCGGTTGCGCGCCAAACGCCAGCGCTTTGCCGGACTGCTTGACCGCCTGCGCCACACGGGCGCGGCCGGCGGCGGCCTTGATCCACGATACCTCCACTCCACCGAAGTAGGGGTCATCCAGCAGAATTGAAACCGAGGAGAAATCCCCCTCACCCTTGATGCACTCTTTCCACAGCATGAAGTGGACCAGACCGATTGTGGCGTAGTCCTGGATTGGTTCTTTCATGTAATCACTCCTTCTTGGCACTGACCGCGGCCTGCGCGGCGCTGACTATATCGGCAACCGCCATCCCGTAGTTATCCAACAGTGTGTCATAGGGACCGGTTTCGGTAAAGCGATCGTGGACTCCGACACGCTTGAGCGGCACCGGAGCCTGATCGCTCACAAGCTCGGCAACCGCACCGCCAAGCCCGCCGATGACGCTATGTTCTTCGGCGGTAACAAGGGCTCCTGTAGTGCGCGCGGCGTCCAGCACCGCGTTGTTGTCAAGCTGTTTGATAGTGTGCATCTCCAGCACGCGCGCCGAAATGCCGGCCTTGTCCAGTTGCTCGGCAGCCTCAAGGACCCGTCCCATCATAATGCCGCAGCCTATGATGGTTACATCACCCCCGTCGCGCACGCTATAGGCCTTGCCGATCTGCGGCTTGTAGCTGGAATCAAACAGCACCGGTAC
>SKLB01000005.1 GCA_007123465.1 Spirochaetales bacterium | reverse complement strand
GCCAGCGCCTTGTCCGGTTCACCCTTGCGCTCGAACGCTTCAGCACGGAAAAAGCGCACCTCTTCGGTTGCCGGCAACTGCGACAGAGCCAGCAGAGCGTTGTCGCTGTCACCAAGATAGATCAGACAGCGCGCAATCCAGGCGCGCAGCACGCGTTGGGCTTCGCTGACGCGGTACATGACTGCATCGCATAACGCCTGCTGAAACTGTGTCAACGCCTCGCGGTAGTATCCGAGCTCAAAACGGACACGCCCGTGCAGTAGTTGTAGAAACAGCTCAGCTTCACGCAGCCCGAGAGCTGAGCTGCGGCTGCGCAGTTCATCGATTTGATCTGCAACTCGAGTCAGCTCGCCGGCCAGAAAGAGGCACACCAGCTCGGCGCTGCGCGCGCGAAGCGTAGGGTAGTCATCGTGCACCGATCCGCCCGGCGGCCGCGCCATGACGAAGTAATCGCGCGCGTCGCTTAGCTTCTCCTGACCGAGCAACAGCTGGCCGAACTCGAGGTTGGCCCGCCCGATTCCGTCGCTGTCGCCGCCTTCCTGATAGAGCATGATAGCCCGCTTGCACAGCGCCACCGCCTGCGGCCGGTTGCCGCGTGCGATCACATAGCGTGCGTGCTCAAGCGTTGCATCCGCCTCAACCGACCGTTCGAATGCGGTTCTTCCATGGAAGGCGCTGCGTGATTCCCAGAGACGATCGGCTCGCACCTGATCACCGAGAAGCAAGGCGTGGCGTAACTCGGCGCCGGCGAGGATCTGTCTCACCAGCTGCGGGTTGCCGGCGCGCGCCGCCAGGTCGGCACCACTGTTCAGTATCTTTGCCGCGCGCTCGAAGCGGCGCGCATCCAGCGCATGGCGCAGCAGGTCACGCAGAGCGGGAATCCAGTCGTCAGCGCTGCTCAGCACTGTTGACAGCAGCGAAGGCGTAAGGCGCGCCCGGCGGGCATCCACAACCGTCAGCAGTGTACGCCCCACAGCGGCTTCGAGGCGTTTGCGGTCACTGCCGCATGAACTGAGCACAGCTTCGCGCACGCGCGGAGTTTCCACAAACATCGACTCTGGATCGCGCATCAGCCCGAGTGCCGCCAGCCGGCGGGTCACCTGGCGCGACCGCAGCTGCTCGTAACCCAGACGGGCGCTTATCTCGGCCACCAGTGTACCCACGCACTGACCGCCTACCAGAGCCGCTATTGCCAGGATTTCGCGTTCGTCCTGATTCAGCCGTTCGAGCATCGCGAGAGCCTCGCTCTCCTCTGCCTGCTGCTTGACATCAATCCGCGTTGAGGCAGCGTGTTCGAGTGCGTCCTGTACGTTGACAAAGTGGAAGTAGAGCTCGAGCGGAAGCCCGCGGGTTCGCCTGCAGCAATCGGCGATACGTATGTGCCGCTCGGCTGCTTCGCTCAGAAAGCGCACCGCGTGATCGGTGACTTCATCCGCTCCAAAGAGTGGCAACTCATTGTGAACCGCCGCTATATCGGCCAGGCCCACCGGAACCACCGGCTTGACCGAAGTTGCCAGGATCAGCGGCGTAAACTCAGCGGCCACGCGATCGTAGACCCTGCGCAGCAGGCGTACCGCGTCCAAGGGAAAAAGATCTACGTTCTCCAACACAATTACCGGTGGCAGGAGATCGCGCTGCAGGGCCCGAAACAGAGCCGTCAGGTAGAGTGCCCACGCTGCCTGCACATCGGCTTCGATACCGTCAAACAGCCCGAATTGTGTCGGAGATTCGGCTATATAGCGCAGCGCTCCTTCAACCGCGCGCCAGAGTCTCAACTCATGTGGGTGCAGCAATACCGCCACATGCGGCAGAAAATCTACCGCAATACTGTTGGCAATCGGCCCCACCGACTCGTCCTCGCGCTCCGACGGATAGAGCGTCACCCAGCGTTCGTCACCGGCGCTTCCGTAGAGCGCGCGCAGCACGTGGCGCGCGTTCTCTCGCGCGTAGACACGATCCCTGCTGCTGATCAACGCGATTCCGGGGCGCTGCTCTGCGTTCACCCACGGCTCGATGCGGTCGAGCATTGATGCGATAAAGACTTCATTGCGCATGAAATCGGCGCAATCGGATAGCTTGTGCGACGAGGTCCGCACCGCGCTTTCGACGCGCAGAAAGTCGCCGTGCTGCGACACATCGACCTCGGCGGCCAACACCGGAGAGCCTTTTGGACCGATCCAGACGCTGCGTTCTTCGGTCAGCCGGCCGAGACAGTTGCGCAACCGGCGCATGACATCGCCGGGTTCGTCGTTTGCCAGATACTCCAGCACAATGCTGAAATCGGTCAGCTCGTCCTGATAGCGCTCCAGCTCGGCGTGCAGGCTGAATGCGGCTTCCAGCATCTGGCGATGATCGGGCTCTGCACTGCCGGCGAAAAGGTAGAGAAAGACGCCGCCTTCGCGGCGCAGGCGGCTTGCCCCCGATCGTGCCAATGTTTGATCGACCAACGCAACGAGATCGTGAACGATGTTTGGCCGGATTCTTTCAAGCTGTCGGAACCCGTCAAGGTACACAAAAAGACAGAACATGGTGACTCTGTTTCAGTCTCGGCTGATTCAGGCGCGCAGTTGAGGGCTACATCATCAGCTCTCGAACGTCTCGGCGCTCTGGTCAACCTCTGCCAGACCACGCGTGTCGATATCACCACGGTAGTCGACGCCGTAGATGCGGTCAAAGAGCTGCTCCATGTGCTCGAGCTGCATATCGGAGAAATGAACCCCGTGGTAGACGCGCTGCTCGTCATCGTACTTGCGCATGATTCTGCCCTTTGCCGGTAGCGTCATCTCATCCAGATGGATACGCAGCCCGATCTCGGAATAGAGCCCGAGGTCAAGCGCACCGGCAGCGTGGCTGAAGAGCAGCCCTGAACCGCTGATATCGATAAGCTGCGCTTCCTGAAAAGCCTGCTCCTGCTGTTCGGCACTGAAGTATCCGTTGGCCTGCAGCGAATAGGAGAACACGCGCGCAAATGAGCGCAGGAACTCGAGATCGGAAGGTGCAAATTCTGCGTCGGCTTCTGTACTTTTCATCAGGTAGAGGTATCCCACTACGTACTGGTGGTAGAGAATCGGGCAGTACACCTCGGCTGACAGGCGCTTTCGCTGGCGCTGCTGCAACAGCTGGTTATATTGCTCGACAAGCGACGGATCGTTGTCACGAGCGATCTCCTCGATATGGCGCGTCAGTGCCAGGCGTTCGCGCACGGCAACGCTTAACCCGTGCGGCGGTCCATCCCACGGCGGCAGCATCAGAATCCGGCCGCTGAGGGCAACGATCCGCTCCGGCAAAGATTCCGGACGCCTCTCGCGGAACATGACGATACGGTTTTCAGCGGCGAGAGCTTCGGCCTGATCACGAAAGCTGCTGAGAAGACTCGAGATTTTCCGAGCATCAAAACCAAGGTCAAACTGCGGCTCTTCAACCGGGTCAAACATCTCCGAAGCCGGGTAGTTGAGCGTCATGGCCGAACCGTGGACGATCAGCGAAACGGCAATTCCCTCGGGATTCACGATGCGCTCGAAACCGCGTGCGAGGTCGCGGTGCAGTACGTCGGGTTGGCGCAGTCGAATCACGTCCTCTTCAAGCTCCAGCACTCGTGAGCGAAACGTCATCGGTTGACCGCGAAACCGAAAGAACGCCACGGCGGTACGCCGCTCTTCGGGCTGACGGTGGTCACCGCGATCCGGCTTGAACGCCACGTAACGTTTGGTACTCTCTACCAGCCGCGTCGCAATTCTTTGCGTGCCGATATGCAACTCCACCGGAAGCCGCTTGTCGCGGATGTTGCTGAAGATGAACTCTTTCTCTACGTGCCGAATCTCCTGCGCCATATCCTCAGCTCCATAATGTTGCGATCACGGCCCGACCAGCGGTGACCGGTCGATCCACGGTTCCACCCTCTGGGTGCGGCGTTGATACGCATCGCGCAGCAGCCCCAGATCCAGCAGGACGTCCGAAATATACCAGCCGTCGCCGCGGTTTTCCAGCATAATGTCTCCCGCTGCTCTGCCGGTCCGGGTTATCAGGCGGACTACCACCGTGGCCTCGGATGAATCAACCCATCGGACCTGCCCAAACCGCAGTTGCAGCGTTTGATCCCGGCCGTTCAGATCATCGGCCAGCATCCGCTGCAGCCGACGGCGCTGTGACTCCAGCACGTGGCTGTTGATGGTTCCCTCAAGCTCAGCCAGTCCGTCAAACAGGCTTTCAGTACGGCTGCGCACCGCGGCACGCGCCACGCTATCGGCGGCACGGTCGGGAAGCTCGCCGATCTCCGCGTCATACGGCGCCCATCGGCGCAATTCGCCCGCGCTGAGCACAAACCGCGGCGTACGCGCCTCAGGCGGCTGTTGCAAATCTGCGTCAGTCGCGGCGAGCGGTGCGCCGTTGTCTGGACTGGTTTCTGGCTCAGCCGTGCGTTCGGCAAACTCGCGTTCCAGCTGCGGCCCGGCGGCAGCCTCCTGCTGTGTGCGTCTCTGGCAAGCGCTGCTTAGAAGCAGCAGCAGGACCGGCAGCAGTATCAGCGGTGCAATTCTGGAGCCGGTCCCGCAGCGGTTTGTGAAATAGGCGCGCATACAGTAGTATTGATAGCACATGAGCAGACGTCGGTCTATTGCAGATCACCTCGAAACCGATTACCAGAAGCCGATCCGCGATCCGCTGTGGCGCCACATCTACGTCTCCGAGCCGATCCAGAAGCTGCTCGACGCTGCACCGTGCCGGCAATTGTCGCGCATCAAGCAGCTGGGTCCCGCCTTCCTCGTCTACCCCGGAGCGACTCACACCCGGCTCAGCCACAGCCTCGGCGTCTTCGATATCGCGCGGCGCATGATTCGCCGCCTGCTGGCACTGGATGACTTTGACGTCAGCCTCGAAGGTGTCAAGGCGTTTCTGTCCGCAGCGCTGCTGCACGACCTGGGACACTTCCCTTACACGCACAGTTTCAAGGAGCTTCCACTGCTGCAGCACGAGGTCCTCACCGGTCAGCTGGTGCGCAGCGAGCCAATCCGCGGTCTGTTGGCACATCGGCTGGGCACTGACCCGGAGATGGTGGCTGCAATCGTGGACAGCAGCCTGAAAGCCGGCAACCGCAGCGAAGTAGCGCTGTTTCGAACGCTGCTTTCCGGTGCGCTCGATCCGGACAAGCTGGACTATCTCAACCGCGATGCGTATTTCTGCGGTGTGCCGTACGGGATTCAGGACGTCGATTTTATCCTGAGTCGTCTGCGCAGCGATGGCCGCGGTGGCGTTGCCCTGGAGTCCTCCGGCATCTCGGCGGTTGAGAATATCCTGTTCTCCAAGTACCTGATGTACCGTGCCGTCTACTGGCACCGCACCGTACGCGTGGCAACCGCCATGATCAAGAAGGCGGTTTACCTGGCGCTGCAGCAGGAGGTGATCAAGCCGCAGGATCTCTACGGCCTCGATGATGACCTGTTCTTCGTTCAGTTTGCCCGCAAAGACTTTGCGCTGTTTGACCTGATCCGCCGCGTCTATGACCGCCAACTGCACCAGCCGGTCTGGGAGACCGCGTTTGACACCGCGGATCCAGAGCACAGCACGTTGACCGATATGCAGTTGCGGTGTCAGCTGGAAGAACGCATTGCGGCACGCCTCAACCGGCAGTTGAGCCGTCAGGTGGCGCCGCAGGCGGTAATCATCGACGTACCCGAAGACATCAGCTTTGAGGTTGACCTTGCGGTCATAGATTCAGACGGGGTGTTGCAGAATTACCCGCAATCAGACACCGTGTTCACCGGCAGGGTTGTGGCAGACTTCACTCGCACGCTGCGCCGCCTGCGGATCATGGTCAGCAGCGATATTGCTGCCGATATACCACACCCGGAGCGTTTGCTTGAATCCTGAGATAGCACACGTTGCCGGCGGCGGCCGGCCGTCAGCGCGGTTGCGACGCCTGCTGCGCGATACCGGGCGCGGCATCAACGAATTTGCAATGATCGGTGCCGGCGACCGCGTCATTGTCGGCGTATCCGGCGGCAAGGACTCGCTGACGCTTGCGTTGGCGCTCAGCCTGCGCCGCCGCCACCTGCCGATCAGCTACGAGGTGGAGGCGGTGCACGTCAACTGGCGTGAGCACGCGCTGGCGCCTGAACAGGTGCAGCGTCTGCAGGCGTTCTTTGACGCCATTGAGGTTCCGTTCCGCTCGATCCCGATGTCGATGTTTCCACGGCTCGTTTGCAACGATGAAGCCGGTGCAGGAGCTCTTTGGCGGAGCGCTGCGGATTATCCGCCCGCTGTGCCGCGTTGGCGAACGCGAGATCAGCGCTATCAGCGACTATCTTCAGCTGCCGGTTGCGTCGATAGACTGCCCGTTGAAACAGACCAACGTGCGCACTGCGCTCAAGCCGATTGTGCGCGAGCTGCAGCGTTGCGACAAACGCGTGCGGGAGAATATCTTTCGCGCCAGCTGGAATATCAATTTTGATTATCTGCCACAGCGCCCGCATTGATTGCGGCTAGCGGTTTGTAGTAGACTGTGGCAGAGACGGGGACGGTGAATGAAGTATTCCAAACTTATGAAAGAACGCGTCCGGCGTACCGAAGTGCTGTTTCGCGAGCTTGGCTATGAACTAACCGACAGCGAGATGCTCGAAGACAGCTACACCGCCGGGTTTGAAAGCGATGACGGCTTCCAGGGCGGACTGTTCATTGATCGCGAGAGCAAATTCCTGGAACTGGCTTTCACCTTCGCCTTTTCGGCCCACTTCGCTGATTTCATCCGTTCACGGCTCGAAGACATCGTACACATCTGTTATGAATACGGCTCCTACTTCAATCTCGAGACCGGCGATGGCGAAATTGCACTCTCGGTTTTTTCCAAGATCTACTACGCCGGCCTGAACTACTTCTCGCTCAAAGAGACCGTCCGCGATTACCGCGAGGCCATCGACACGCTCGAAGAACTGTTCCAAATCCAGCGTGAGTTCGGCCGCGGGGTTTCGTATGGAGATACATAACCTGATGGAGGATGAAGTCCTCCAGATTGTCAACCAGATCTGCGACGAGCAGGAAGCAGCGGGCAACCCCCACAACTACAGTACTTCGCGGCTGTGCCGCCTCGATGCGGCCTGTTACGTGTTGAACCGTATGCCGCCACGCTACGTCACTTCGGCGCGCGGGATGGCCCACGTCGAAACCGACATTGCCGGACACCCGCAGACACTGATCGACGCGGTTACACTCGCTCACGAGGCGCTGCGCCGTGTCTCATTTGTTCAGCGCTCGTACTACGCGGACCCCGCCGCACATAGCGAGGTGCAGTTCCAGGAAGGCCCGCACTTCAACTTCCCGACCATCAAGGGCCGGTTGTTCAACGGGAACACCTTTGAACCGATGTCGGACATCGAGGTCACGCTGCTGCTCGATGAGCAACTTGTGACGATGTTTGATCCGCGCTGGCAGAACCCGTATCTGCTGGCTGCCAACACCTACGGCACCTATCTGTTCTGGCCCACGTCACTTCTGTGTGAGGCCGACGCTCTGCAACGCTTCGATTTTGAGATATCGGCGCAGGTCAAGGGCTTTGAACCGCTGCAGCACTTCTTCACGCTGGAAGTTACCGCGGATCCGCGCCGAGCCGAGGTATTCCGCTTTGACCGCGAGCACGTGGTTCCTGATCTCTACATGTTTCCGCTGTAGACCGGAGCCGCCCCGCCGGGGTCGTCTGTCAGAAACTTTCCGAGGCAATCTTGACGTCATGCAAGCGTCCCTCGCATTCATCTTCGATAAACGTCAGAACCTTGTGCATGACCGATTCTCCGTAACGTCGCGAATTGGACACCATCGCCGCGCCAAGTTGCGAATAGCCGAGGCTTTCGTGCAGGTCTACCTCGGCGACGCTGAGGCGGTACTTGCGGATCAATCGATCGCGAATCGAGTGCACGATGCGGCGTTTCTCTTTGATCGAAGTCACATCGGGCAACTCGATGATAAACTGAATCATCGAAACAACCATGAGACGCACAGAGTAGCACGAGCGCGGCAGAGAGGTAAACGCGGCCCGGCGCGAAACTAGGCGCGCCGCGGCCGTATCAGCACAACCATTACCAGCGCCATTATCAGATAACTCAGGTTGGCGCGCGCCGACGACGCGTGAATCGGCCGGATGTCAAAGTAGAGACCGACACCGCCTGACTCGATGAACAGATAGTCATGCGGACCAAGGTTCTGCCGATAGTAATCGGTACTGTGACGCGAATAGACTCTGCGCTCCCGGTCCTGCACCACCAGCAGGCTGGGTTCGAGTTCCACCAGCGACGTCAGAATCGCCTGACCGGCCGGTTCAACCAGGTTCCCCTCGTCAACGTGACGCGCAATGATGTCGAAGCGCGTCTCGGTGCGCTCTTCCAGACTCTGGGTATCAAACCAGATAGGAATCACACCGGCGGCAAACCCCACAATCACCACTGCAGCTACGGCAACAACGGCCGCCCGTGGCGACGGTGTACCGTCTGCTTCGTCGCGCCGCAGCGGCACAAGCTTAACCAGACGCAGCAGCCTCAACACCCGTCCGCTGCGCACCGCCTTGGTGATCTCGATTACGTTGGCAACATGGCTGAATCCGGCCAGCGTTGCGCTGCCGGCGGCTGCCGCCAGCATTGCGGGCCCCGAGACCAGAACCAGCAGCGGGATCGATGCCAGGAAATCGATCCAACCGCGCTCGGCAAAAAAGTAGCGTCCCATGCGGCCGTGCAGCAGCGCAAAGTACGAGCGCACCAGGAAGTCAATTGTAAAGATGGCATCGAGACCGAGGCCAATGTAGAGCAGCATGATGCGCTGCTGCCACGCCAGGCGCAGAATAACGGCCAGTTCCTCGGCAAAGAAATGGATGACAACCAGGATCACCGCAACAACGATTATTCCTTCAAAAAACGCAGTACTCTTCTTCATACTCTCTCCCGGTAAATTCTCCGCTGACTGTAGTATACTGCATACGTAGAGGTGCAGACAGGATGCAAAGGCTCACTCCCGTACTCATTCTCTCCAATTTTCGGAACCCCGCGACGTTTACATAACGTCTGTTTCGGCGAATAATGG
>SKLB01000046.1 GCA_007123465.1 Spirochaetales bacterium | reverse complement strand
CGCTGGTGATTCGCACCGCCGAGCCCTCTTTGGTGGGCGTATCAACGGTGGCGAGTTGGGTCGTGATGTGCACTGTGCGTCCTCCTGCACATTACACACCCGGAAATCTCCTGCTGCTTCAATTTCAACAACATTTTCGGCACCAGTTCAGAAGCTGTACTCGAGCGATAGATTCCACAACCCTCGGTAGCCGAAATCCCCATCGGGCAGCGGCCGCTCGGCGATGCCGCGGTGAGCGATGCGCCACAGCAAGGCAGAGGGGAGCCGCAGCCCCACACCAGCTTCCCACTCCAGACGCTGATCGAGTGCCCCGGACAACTGCGACAGCGATTCCACCGGTTGATTCTGCAGTGTGTAAGCTCCCAGTCCGGCATCGAGAACCACCCGATCGGCGATGCGCAGCACGTATTCGGCGCGCAGGTTGAGCAATTGCTCGGTGGTCACACCGGCGGCAATTCCTCGCGGAATGGCGTAGCGCAGCAGCAGCAAGGAGTCAACACGCTCGGGATCGGCGCTGCCGGCTGGAACGATCCACGGATTGCGATCCGCCCGCATCAGGATAAGATCGAACTGGTTGTACGAATTGCCGTCAGCAAACTGGCGCACCCAGTCCCATCCAACACCCAACCCGAAGAAACCGTGCGTTTCGCCTGTACCAAAGACAAGATCCTGCTGCACGCGTCGTTCCCGCTGCCCGGTTGATCGCTTGCTGCTGCTGTATTCGGTGGTGGTACGCAGGTAGTAACGTGACCACGGCCACTCCAGCCGCAGACCCAACTGGTTCTCGCTCGGCACAGCGATGCCTTCGCTGCTTACTTCTGCAGGAAATCCGACACGCAACGCAAAACGATCACGGCTGGTGTGCGCCAACAGAGCCGGGAGACCCGGGCGAGCTATCGCCGCCGGCAAACCGGGGTCGGGCAGGCGCTCTGCGCCGGTCACGTACAGAATCTGCTGCTGCAGCAAATCCGGCGCCGGCATGACATGCCCGCCGGAGTACTCTCGATAGACATGCTCGATTGCCGCTGCTTCGAATCGGCTACGGGCAAAGTTGATGCCGCGATAGCGGTTGGGGTCTTCGCGGTCTCCAATCAGGAAGGCGCCGCGAAATTGACGCTGACGCAGCGCCTCGAGTGCTTCGGCACTTACCGGGTGTGAAGCCCGGGTACCTGCCATCACCGATCCGGCAAAGGTATGCGGGTTACGCACCGACAGCGCCCAACTCAAGTCTCCGCCCAGCGAGTAGCCGCCGAGGTATATCCGCTGCGGATCTGTGCTGTACTGCTGCAGAACGTAGGCCAGGTCCTCCAGCAGTCGTTCCTCGTACCATTGCACAAACAGAGCAAACTCCGGAAGATACTCGTCTCTGGTGGGTCGCCCTGCGGGCAACACCAGCACAAACTCGCGCTGCCGTGCAGGATCAAGACCGTAGCGTGGGGCGATGCGGGCCGCCTGTGTACCGGTTGGTGGAAGCACCACAAAAATCGGGTATCTGATGTTGCGATTGTAGCCGGCGGGAAGCACAATCTCGGCACGCTGATCGAAATAGGCCGGGCGAGGGGTAGCGGCAGACGCCATTGTAGCGGCCAGCAGTAGTACAGCTGCTATCATTGCGCGGTTGAGCTCGTGAACGGCGCGAGAATCGATCATCTTCGCGTAATGTAGCGCATCATCGGCGTGCGCACCAGTGCACAGGCCGTAGTTTTTCAAGGTACAATGATCGAACATGCCGCTGAATGTACTGCTGGTTGAATCATTCTACGGAGGCTCGCACGCCGCGTTCGCCGACGGACTGGCACGCCACAGCCGCCACACAATTACACTGGTTACGTTGCCGGCGCAGAACTGGCGCTGGCGAACCAGGATCGCAGCGTTTGAACTGGCCGCACAGGTACCGGATCCACAACGATACGACGTAGCACTGGTGACCGACCTGATCGATCTGGGAGACCTGCGCGCAATCTGGGGCCGGTCGTGTCCACCGCTGCTGCTCTACGTCCACGAGAGTCAGTTGACCTATCCACATCCCAAGGACCGCAACCCGGACATGAACACCGCCCTTCAGGACATCAAGAACTGCCTGCTTGCAGACGGTGTTCTGTTCAACTCTCAGTTCCACCGTAGTGAGTTTCTGAAGTTAACCCGTGAGCTGGTATCACGCGTGCCCGGAGAACAACCGCTTACGTGGCACGATACTCTGCGCGACAAGAGCGGCGTGCTCTATCCTGGAATCGAGACCGATATGCTGGTTGGGCGCCCTGCACACAGAATACCGCGCGTGCTCTGGAGCCACCGCTGGGAATACGATAAACGACCGCGGCCCTTCTTCCGTGCTCTTGCGGCATTGGCAAAGGAGGAGGTTCCTTTTGAGGTAGTAGTGCTGGGCGAGAATCCACAGCTGAAACCGGTGGAGTTCCTGAACGGCAAGCAGGCGCTGGCAGACCGCATTATCCGCTGGGGCTACGTAGAGTCACGCCGGGAATACTGGAACTGGCTGTGCGCCTGTGACGTGGTTGTCTCAACGGCCATCCAGGAGAACTTCGGCATAGCGATGGTTGAGGCTATCCTGGCCGGCTGCCAACCGCTGCTTCCGCGCAGGCTCTCCTATCCGGAGATTGTTCCCGCTGAGTTTCACCAGTCCGTACTGTACGACAGCCACGCTGAGCTGACCGTACGCTTGCGTACGTTGCTCCAGTCCATTGATCCGCGGCAGCCCGGCAACGCTCAGCTGTCAGCGGCGATGCAGCGCTACGCGTGGCCCGTTCTTGCACTTCGCTACGATGACGAGCTTACGAAGATCCGGCTTCACCGAGCGTCTTGATGTACTGCAGACGTTCGAGCGTCTCGCTCTTGTACGATTCCGACTGCGTAAGCTTGCCGCGTATCTCATCAGGGGCAGCGAAGCCGTGTTGGTCGAGCCAAGACTCCAGATCTTTGATCATTACGCGCAGGTGTTTGATCCCCGCGGTGTACAGCACCGAGGCCACCTGCACCACATTTGCCCCGGCCAGAATCATTTTGGCGGCGTCCAATCCACTCTGGACGCCGGTTGAAGCCGAGAAGTCACACTCGATCTGGGGTGACAGAATCGACACCCAGCGCAGCGGCAGGTGCATTTCCTGATGCGAACTGAACTGATAGCCGGGAACAAGCTCCATCGTCTCGGCATCGATATCGAGCTGGTAGAATCGATTGAACAGCACCACGCCATTGGCGCCGGCCTTTACGACACCGGCTACCACGCGCGGTAAGGCGGTGAAGAAGGGCCCGATCTTGACCGTCAACGGCAGGGACACCTGTTTTCGGACCTGATCGATGATCCGATAGAACGCGTCTTCGAGCCCTGCAGCCTCCTGGTCGAGGGTTCGCGGCATTATAGCGATATTGAGCTCGAGAGCGTCGGCGCCGGCAGTCTCGATCTGCTGCGCGTAGTCGCTCCACCAGCGCGCCGAGACGCAGTTCACGCTGGCGATGACCGGGATATCGACTTCGCGCCTGGCTTCTTCAATCAGTTGCAGATAACTGCGTGGTCCGTGCGACTTGCCAAGCTCTGAGAGATAATCAGAAGCTTCCGGGTGGATGTCGATACCCCCGCCGAGATCGCCCATGCCGATCTCGGCTTCGATCTGTTCTTCAAACAGAGACTTCAGCACCACCGCACCGGCGCCATAGTCCGCGCACTGCTTGACACCCTTGACCGTTGCGCTGACACCGCAACTGGAAACAACAAACGGGTTCCTGAGGTTGAGCCCGAGATACTTTACCGAGAGGTCCGCCATGTCTGCACTTCCTTCTTGCTTGTCTTGCTGTCTTCTCTTGCAACGCTACAGGAATACAAAACCGGTAAATCCCAGCGCAAAGACCGCAATTGCAAAGAACAACGTTCCGATGCGTTTTGCGTACGCCGGTGCCTCGGCAATCCGGATCTGTTCGATAGTGGCCACCATAATGACGATACCGAGGTAATATCCCACTGCCGCTCCAAAGGAGGCCAGCACAGTATCAAGTCCACTGATACCCTCGGTCCACAGGTACATCTGCAATCCGGCAATCGGGGCCACCGCGAGCAACGAGCGCGGTATTCCGGCCCACTCACCCTCAAGCTCGCCCCAGCGGTACAGAGCGGCAACTGCGGCAACCGATACAACCATGATCGCTACCGGGCTCAAGAACGCGCTGTCTGCCGGCAACAACGAGAACAGAGCCGTGCCCGCCATACCCGCCAGCGCCAGTACCAGCGCGTGTTTCAGGCCAGCGGTCAGAGAACGCTTGACGGTAAGCTCGGCGGCAATCGGCATCAGCACACCGAACATCAGTATGAATACCACGTTATGGGTCAGGGCAAACTCAAGAAAAATCTGAACGCTATCATTCATGATTCTATCTCCTGCCTACTGTCGGACTTGAGGTCGCTGACCAGATGATTGACAAATGCCACCGATGCAAACAACAGTAGCGCTCCGGTTCCCGATGCCAGGATCCCTACCGGGACCAATCCCGGCTCCCAGACGTCAAATCCCAGCACGGTACCGCGACCAAGCGGCTCGCGAATAACTGCAAAGCCAATGACAACCACCGCGTATCGAAGCAGTACCAGCACGTAATCACGCGTGCTGTAGAGAGTACCGGCACCGACGTAGACCAGAGGCGTAGCGCCCACCAGGTAGAGATACACAAGCGCCGCGGACGGGATTGGCACAACGTAACCGGCGATAATCGACAGCGCGTACGATAATCCCAGACCGAGCGCTACCAGTGTACCCCAGCGTGTGGTATGCCCCACCTTTGCCGGAATCACCCGTGAGGCCAGCCACACCACTATCGAGCTCACAACGCCCACCAGCGCGGCAGTCAGCGCAGCACCAACCGCTGCGGTAGCGCCCAGTATCGGGATGAATCCCAGCAAAAGGACTTGCTCAAGACGCGTAAGCTCTTCAAATCTCTTCATCCGTATTCTCCGCTTGTCTATCGGCCGCTGTCTAACTGCCGGTAGTTAATTTCCCGACAGTGCGTCTTCAACAGCAGCACTCAAGCCGCGGCTGCTGCCGGTAGCACCACTGACGGCATCTACTGCAAGGCTCCCGGTGTCGATAATCCGGTCTGCCATTGTATCCATTGCCCGATCTCCAATACCGGGGGTCTCGCTATGACTCTGGATTTCGATTGCGCTCACGCGGCCGCCCTCAACGGTAACCGTGACAACAATGTCACCGGCGTAACCACGGCCTGATCCCTCGAATACTCCGTCTTCAAGATCGGTAAGCGCTGCATCGGGCTCATCGGGTGCGGCGGCATCCTCGTCGCGTGCAGCCAGTATGCGCTCTACGCCGCTGATAACCGAACGCGATGACACGGTTGCGCCGGTGATGAACTCCACTTCATCGAGCAGCCCGTCCCGATCATCGGGGCCAAAACCGGTGAACTGTGACAGGAAGCCGGCAGAGCGCACCTGTGTGCCGATGGTGGGAGTCTCGGCGTTCTCGCCTACCTCAACCGAGGTTACCTTCTCATCTTCATCGAGTAGTGCCGTGATCTGCATCGGTCCGCCGTAACCGTTGACCCGTGTGCGCGCGTAGTAGCCCAGCAACTGCCGATTCTCATAGACCCGGTAGATCGATACCTGCGGATCGTACGCGGTTGCCTCTGCAATTCGCGTGGCCGTGGGATAACCGGCAACAATCGAACGTTCAAGCTCCGCCTCCACGTAGCGGTCGGCCACAAACGCGCGACCGGCAAAACCGGCTACCGTCAACAGCGCCATCAGGGCAACCGCTCCAACCAGCAATGCGGCGCGATAGACCCGACGCTTGCGTTCCTCGACCTGCCCGAAAATCGGATCGGCGCCGAGGCGGTCCATCAGGTACGCCATACCGTTCATTATCAGAAAGGCAAACGTGATCCCCTCGGGATAGGCGGTATAGCGTCGGATAACAACCGTCAGGAAGCCGCACCCGGCGCCGTAGACAAGGTGAGATGTCTTGCCGGTTGGACTGGTGACCATATCGGTTGCCATGAACACCGCGCCGAACATAAGGCTTCCCGAAAGCAGCGTGAACAGAGGGTCCAGTCCGAAGAGAACCGCGGCAACCGCAGCGCCGCCGAGCACCGACAGCGGTACGCGCCAGCTGATCAATCCTCTGACTATCAGAAATGCAGCTCCGAGCAGAAGCGCCACCACGCTGGTCTCGCCGAGACTGCCGGGAATGTTGCCGAGGAACAGCTCCAGGTATCCAACCTCGAGTCCACCAAGCGGGGTAGCGCTGGTTGTGCCGTCCAGCGGAGAAACCCACCGCGTGATCTGATACGGCCACGACAACAGCAGGATGCCGCGCGCTACCAGCGCCGGGTTGAAAATGTTGTTTCCAAGACCACCAAAAACGTACTTGCCAACCACCACCATCAGCGCAGCGCCGACAATAGGAACCCACCACGCCGACGTTGGCGCCAGAGACAGCCCGAGAATCATTCCGGCAATAAAGGCACTGCCGTCTCCCAACGGCAATCGCAATGAGAAACCGTCTCCACTCAACGGCATCTCGATCAGAGCCGATGCAACCGCGGTGGCAAATATCAGATAGAGCGCGTAGGGTCCAAAGAGCCACGCCGACGCAACCGTTGCCGGAAGCAAGGCAACCGCTATACTCCACATGGTGCGTGCAATACTGTCCTGACTGTGGATATGCGGTCCGGTGCTCGAATACTGCAACGACACTGCCAAACCTCCTACAACGGATTGCGTCGGCGCCGCTCGTCGGCCGCCGATGCGGATTTTGCTTTCCCTTCGCGCAGCCACTGCAACAGCGGACGCCGTGAGGGACAGACGAAGGAACACGCGCCGCACAGAATGCAGTCGTTAACGCCGAATTCTTCGGCTTCTTCGATCATCTCGTTGTGTACAAATATCGTTATGCGGTTTGGCTGCAGGTACATGGGGCACACCGAGACACAGCGGCCACAGCGTATGCAGACCTCAGCGCTACGGTCGGCGTATTCTCCCGGTCTGATCAGCACGACGCCCGACGTACTCTTGGTCACCGGAATATCGTAGTCATCGGTGAGCATGCCGGTCATAGGCCCCCCGACTACCAGGCGGTAGTCGTCTTCGGTAGGACCTCCGACCGCCGTTACCAGATCACGCAGCGGCGTACCAACCGGAACCGAAAAATTGCCCGGTTGGCTCACCACGCTTCCGCTGACCGTCAGAACACGGCGGGTAAGCGGTATTGCGTAATCTACTGCTTCGGTAATCGCAATGGCAGTCTGAACGTTGTTGACTATAACTCCGACTGCCATCGGAAGCTGTCTGATCGGCACCTCGCGATCGAGTACCGCTTTGATCAGATGCTTCTCGGCACCGTGCGGGTAGCGGGTGTCGAGACGAACCGCTTCCAGCTGCGGCCAGCGTTCTGCCTCTTCGGTAATCGCCTTGATAGCCGCCGGTTTATTGATCTCACAGGCAACGTAGCCTTTCTGTGCGCCAACGGTTTGACGGATGATGTCAAGACCGCGGTACAAGTCGGCGGTCCGTTCCTGCATCAAACGGTCATCGGTTGTGATGTAGGGTTCACACTCTGCGCCGTTAATGATGATCGAGTCGATCGGCGTGTCCTTTTTGACCCGCAGTTTCACATGGGTAGGAAATGCTGCTCCGCCCATGCCCACTATTCCGGCCTCTTCAACCCGTTTGCACACCTCATCAGGCTCCGGCACCGCGTCACCCGGACCTTTGACAGGCACCGCAGCGCCGGCGCCGGGTTCTGCCTGATCAGCGGCGTTGCTGCGTTGAATGATCACGCATTCGGTTGCTGAGTGATCGATCATGACACGCTTTTCGATAGCGGTGACCGTACCGCTGGTGCTGGCGTGGATCCGCGCCGACAGCCCCTCGCTGTTGGCTCCGATCAGCTGTCCGACGTGCACCTCGTCTCCGGCAGACACAACCGCCTTGCACGCGACACCGAGGTGCTGTTTCAATGGTATTGCAACGCTCTGCGCGGCGTTCAGCCGCTGAATAGGGCTGTCTGTGGTAAGATCTTTATTCTCCGGTAAATGAGTTCCCCCTATAGGGAATTTCTTGATCCCCGGCATGAGCGCTCCTTTGAAAGCTGTCTGGCTGATAGTCGCGCCTGCGCAAAATAAACTTGCGACGAATGGTCGACAATGATTCTAAATCGATATCAATCTGCGGTCAATACGAATTGATCGATTAGTGCAGCGATCTCTTTGGCCGTGAGTGTTTGATGGAAATGGAACCCCTGGTAGGCAAAACAGCCCTTATCGACGAAATAGTCGTGCTGTTCGGCGGTCTCGACCCCCTCGGCAACGATTCTCAAACCTACCGAATGCCCCAGGTTTATGATGGCCTGTACGATCTTCTCGTTATTCAGCACAAACAGGTTGCTGACAAACGAGATATCGATCTTGATAATATCCGCCGGCAGGCGCGTGAGGTAACTGAGTGAAGAATAGCCGGTTCCAAAGTCATCGATCGCAATCGACAAACCGGGATAGCGCCGCTTGATCGCCTGCAGCGTGGCGATCGATTTCTCAGGCGCGCTCATCACACAGGTCTCGGTGACCTCAAGAATGATGCGAGCAGGATCAATCGTGGTTCGGTTGATAACCCCGGTTATACTGTCTATCAGGTCCGGCCTGTCAAACTGCTTGGCTGACAGATTGACCGCTATGAACAGCGGCGTACCGTGGCGTGACGGCCATCGGCTGGCATCGCGGAACGCAGTTTCGATAGCCCAGCTGCCCAGCGGAACAATCATGCCGGTCTCTTCGGCAATCGGGATAAACCGGTTGGGCGGCACTTCGCCATGCGTCGGGCTGGTCCAGCGCAACAACGCTTCGGCGCCCAGGATAGCCCCGGATGCGTCAACCAGTGGCTGGTAGTGCATGCGGAACTCCTGCTTCTCCAGCGAGGTTCGGATTCCCTGTTCGAGTTGCCAGCGGTCATGGGCACGGCTATCCAGCGAACGCTCGTAGAATGCAAACTGGTTCTTTCCGCCCTCTTTGGCCGAGTACATCGCCAGATCGGCAGCTTTGGTTACTGCCGCGATGCTGTTGCCGTCATCGGGCACTATTGCAATTCCGATGCTTACGCCAACGCTGACGCTGGTCACCGATTGGTTTGTGCCGCTAAGCTGGAACGGGCGGCGGATCTCGCCCAGAATATTGTTGGCTACCACCGATGCTCCGCGTCGTTCGCGGATGAAGTTCAGCAGCACAACGAATTCGTCGCCACCAAATCGAAATACCGAGTCATTCTCGCGCAGAGTTTTACGCAACCTGGAGGCTGTCTGGATCAGCAGTTCATCGCCGGCGTCGTGGCCAATGGTATCGTTTACCTGCTTGAACCCGTCCAGGTCGAGAAACATCAGCGCGGCAAAGCCGTTCTCAAAGAGTGCCGGATTATCAAACAGACGCCGTACATCCACTTCAAACAGGTCACGGTTGCCGAGGCCGGTGAGCTGATCATGGTAGGCAAGGTGTCTCAAGCGGCGTTCAGCATTCTTGCGCTGCGTAATATCACGGATGATGCAGGTAAGCGTGCGTCCACGGTAATCCTTGGAGTTGCCGAATGACATTTCCATCGGGGCTACCCCGCGGTTCTTGTGACGGCCAAGAATTTCAATCGTGTTGCGCAGGCCCAGTTTGCGGCGATCCTGGTCATCGACTACAAAGTACTTGCGAAAATCCGCTTCGTTGCGCTGATAGACCGTCCCGGGAAACAGAACCGAGAACCGCTGCCCGCGCAATTCTTCCGGCTCGAATCCAAACGTGGACTTGACCGCTGAATTAGCGAACACGATTTCAAGATCCTCGTTGATACGCAGGATCGCTTCGGTTATGGTCTCGGACAACGCGTCATAGTTATCCCGGCTTTCGCGCAGTTCCTCCAGCAGCCGCCTGTCAGTTGTAAGGTCGCGCATTACCACCGCGAGCGTGTCGGCGGCGTGGTCCACAACGGTCACCAGTGCCACCACCGAGACGCGCTTGTCAGCGGCGCCGCCTAATTGGTAGAGCAGAATATCGTCCGGCCGTCTCGGCTCCCGCTGGCGAAACTCGTGAATTACGCGCTGCAGTTGTGAAAGGACGCTGGATCGATAACGCGCGTCGATCAGGTCAAGCAGGGAGGTGCCGATCAACTGTTGCGGCTGGTATCCCATTCGCTCGATAAAGGCGCTGTTGGTTGAACAGATCTCGCCCGAAGACGTCACAAAACAGACCAGTTCGATAGTCTGCTCGCTCAGCTCATCAAAACGTTGCGCCAGGCGTTCGTCATCTGCTAACTCGTGATACCCCTGGACCACGTGTTCCAGCAGGATTTCAAATAGAGAATCCCCGGTCAACACAGGGCGCCGGCGCGCTGCAGCGTCGGGCAGCGGCTGCCGCCCGTTTTTCTGGTGCTGCACGAGTTCATCGGCCAGCGCGCTGATACGCTGCTCAAGTGTGGTCAGCTTCAGGTCAACGCTTTGCAGGGGGTCTGCGGGCTCCATAACGTGTCACTATAATGCGCCTGAGCGCGAAACGCAACGCGCTGACGGCCGCCAATCGTAGCGCATAAGTCCGGCCCCGGACTACTGCACCGTTGAACGCGCGTAGCCGGGTTCAACGGGGACCCTTTTCAAACGCAGCGAGTTGTAGACCACGTTGAGCGAGCTGACACTCATGGCTGCAGCACCGATCATGGGGTGCAGCAGCCCGAGCATCGCAATTGGTACCGCTGCGGCGTTGTACGCCCAGGCCCAGAAGTAGTTCTCTCTGATCTTGCGAAAAATCGCTTGCGAGAGATTGATGGCGGTCACCAGCGCTCCGAGTTCACCGCGCACCAGCGTGACATCAGCCGCTTCAATTGCGACGTCAGTCCCGGTGCCAATAGCGATTCCTACGTTGGCCTGCTTGAGTGCCGGGGCATCATTGATGCCGTCACCAACCATTGCAATCATGCCGTACTGCTGTTGCAATCGCCGCACTTCGTCTACTTTGCCGTCGGGCAAAACACCGGCAATTACCTCGCTGATACCAGCCTGGGCGGCAATTGCGCGCGCGGTGCGCTGGTTGTCTCCGGTTATCATCGCGGTACGGATTCCCATGCGCTCCAGCTCCGCCACGGCGCTGGCTGAATCCGGCTTGATGGGGTCGGCAACCGCCAGTAACCCGATGATCTGGTTGTCTCTGGCAACCAGCATCGCGGTCTTGGCTTCATCTTCCAATGCGGTCAACTGAGTTTCCAGCGCGCTGACATCGATGCCGTTCTCTTGCAGCAGCGCCCGATTCCCCACCAGTACGGCGTGGCTATCAACGCTACCTCGTATCCCGCGCCCCGTCAGCGCCTCAAATTCGTGCGGTTCCACCGGCTCGGCGCCCTTTTCGCGGGCGGCTTCTACCACTGCACGCGCCAGCGGGTGTTCGCTGGCGTTTTCCAGTGACGCAGCCAGCACGAGCAGGTCGAACTCTTCAACGCCGTCCGCCGGCTGGATGTCGGTTACCGTCGGTCTGCCGACGGTGATAGTCCCGGTCTTGTCGAATGCTACCGCGGTAATATCCTTGAGCGTCTGCACAGCTTCTCCGTTACGGATCAGGATGCCTTTTTCAGCCCCGATTCCGCTGCCAACCATCAGCGCGGTGGGGGTTCCAAGACCGAGGGCGCAGGGGCAGGCGATTACCAGCACGGCGGTAGCGGTAATAAACGCAAGTGTCAGGGGAGCCAGGTCGGGGTTGACCCACGGCAGAAACGATGAACCCCACTGCATGATCCGGAGGTGAAACTCGGGAAAAAGGTTAAACGAGACAAAGGTAATAACCGTCAGCATCAGGATAATCGGAACGAAGTAGCCGGTTACCCGGTCGGCAAACTCCTGGATCGGGACCTTGGTTCCCTGGCACTCTTCTACCATCTTGATAACCTGGGACAGAAAGGTGTCTTTACCAACCTTGGTCACGCGCACCCGCAATACACCGTTATTGTTGACCGTTGCACCGATCACTTCGGAGCCCTGACTCTTCTTCACCGGCTGCGGTTCTCCGGTTGCCATGCTCTCGTCTATGAAGCTTTCGCCGGAGATCACTACGCCATCGGTAGGGATCTTCTCGCCCGGACGCACTATCATCACGTTGTCTACAGCCAGCTCGCTGACATCGACCTCGATCTCCTTGCCGTCAACCAGTATGTTTGCCGTCTTTGCGCCCATCTGGACCAGTTTGCGAATGGCCTGCGAGGCACGGCCCTTGGCACGAACCTCGAGGTACTTTCCGATAAGGTGAAAGGTCATGATCGCGGTTGCCATTTCGATGAAGGTCTGTACCGGAACAAAGAACCCGGCCATACCGACCAGAAACGGAGGTAGCGAACCGAGCGATACCAGCACGTCCATGTTGGGTCTACCGGCGCGGATCGCCTTGAACGCGGCGATATGCACGTGACGCCCGACCCAGAACACTACCGGCGCACCGAGGAGAGCCACAATCGCCAGATAGCCTGGCACGGAGACCACAAACATATGGATCACCATCAGCGCCATGACCGTAGCTGCCAGCGTGGCCGCAATCATCAGCCGTCGGCGGGCCTTCTTGACCTTGATTAGATCGGCGTCCTGATCACCGCTGCCGTCATCCTCCAGCAGGCGGTAGCCGGCATCCTCGACTCGTTTTTTCAGCTGCGGCAGGCGGATTTCGGCGGCGTTGTAGCGGATAGTTACTTTTTCGGCCGCAAAATTGACCGTTGCCGAGTCCACACCGTCGCTGGCTGCAAGCGTGGTTTCAATTGAGGATGCGCAACTGGCACAGGTCATACCGTCTACCAGCAGGGTGACGCTGGTGATCTGTCGGCTGTCGTCAGGCGAACTCCCGTTGTTCTGTCTATCTGCCGTCCGCAGGTTTTTGGGATCAACCGAAGCTATCTTTACCGCAGTGCGGCTGTCATCATCGCTCATCTGAACCTCCCGGCCGTATATGTGCCTTTCTACGCATCAATATATTATACCCCGGTAGGGTATGTCAAGCGGTTGCAACGCAGGTTTGCAGCTGGGATCTGCTGTCTGGCATCAACTCAGGTTGACCGGTAAATCCACCTCCGTTTACAGTATGACTATAACAATAACGAGGTTCAGCGTGCGCCTGCAGTTATCGCCACACCTGCCGATGGTACTCGCGCTTGGGGTAACCTGCCAGATTGGACAGGTGATATTTTTACGCGAGCTATTGATGGTTTTCCACGGTAGCGAGTTATCGCTTGGCATTATCCTGGCGGCGTGGATGATCTGGGTGGCCGTCGGCAGCAGGTTCGCAGCGTATCTGGTGCAGCGCTACGGCAACGCGCCGCTTCAGCTGCGGGTCAACGCAGCCACGGTAGCCCTGCTGTTGCCGGCAACCGTGCTGTGGATACGGCTGCTACCGGCTTTCTTTGCGCTGCCGCCGGGCGCGCTGCTGTCGCTCGGCGACATGGCGCTTGCCAGTCTTGCGGTCATGGCTCCGGTGACGCTGCTGTTGGGAGGCCAGTTTGTCCTGCTGGCACGCATCTGGCGCGACGCTGACCACGCCGTAGACGGCTCAGGTGCCGCCAGGACCTACGTCGGCGAGGCTGCCGGCAACGTTGCCGGAGGGTTACTCTTCACTCTGCTGCTGGTGCATCATCTCAACTCGTTGCAGGCCGCCGCACTGATTGCAGCGGTCATGCTGGCGGTAGCGCTGTATCAGTACCGCAGATGGCTGCCGTTGATACCTCTTGCGCTGGTCGTGCTGCTGATTCCGACGCTGCAGCAGCTCGACCGCTGGTCATCGCAACTGCAATGGCAGCTGCGCTTACCCGATTACGAGCTGGTGCAGACACACCGGTCACGCTACGGAGCGGTATCCGTGCTGCAGCACGAGGATCAGTACAGCTTTTTCCAGAGCGGTCATCTGGTATTCTCCACCGGCGGCACAACCGACAAGTCGGTGGAACTCGAGGAACAGCAGGCGGTAACGTTTGCGCACCTGGCAATGACACAGCACCGCAACCCGCAGCGCATCCTGCTGATCGGTGGCGGTCTACGCGGGACGCTGCGCGAAATTGCACGCTACGACGTTGCACGGATCGATTACCTCGAACTCGATCCGGTTCTGGTGCACGCAGCCTCGGCGCATATCGGCGACGGCACGCGGCGCGCGCTGGCCGATCCGCGGGTGAGGCTGATTCACACCGACGGCCGTCTGTTTGTCAAAGGCAGCGATACAGATTACGACTTGATTATGGTTGACGTTCCCGATCCAGCAACCGCGGTTCTGAATCGCTACTACACCGAGCAGTTCTTCAGCGAAGCGCGCGACAGGCTCAAGCAGGACGGGGTACTGGTGGTCAGCGCGCTGTCCACCGCGGATCTGCGCGGCTCGGCAATTGCCAACCGCAATGCAGCGATCTATCATACGCTGCGCTCGGTCTTTGCTCAGGTCCTGCCGCTGGGAGAGCGCATGCTGTACTTCTTTGCTTCACGTGATCCTGGCCAGCTCTCCGCAGACGTCATGACCCTGGTGCAGCGGTTCTCACAACGCGACGTCCAGACCGCCGGTTTCAGCGCCGGACACTTTGCTGTTCTACTGGATCCCGCTCCGCTGCGGCGCATCAACTGGGTGTTGCGTCATCACGGTCGGCGTCGCGGAGCTCACCTGGAAGCACCCCCGAGCAGTCCGCTGCTGCCCGGGACAATCGAGGAACAGCAGCAGCACGAACAGGAGTTGCCACCGGTGGATCAACGTTTCTTCATCAATTCCGATTTTCGTCCGGTTGGATACTACCACACGTTGATGTACTGGAACGTTCTGACGCGTGGCGACCACGGCGCTGCACTACGCTGGATTGGCCGCGTCCAGCCGTGGTGGATAGCTGTGCCACTTGCGTTGATTCTGTGCGTAGCGCTTGTCTTACGCAGCCTTCCGCGTACTCGCCCCCGCGCTTCACCGCGTTTTGCGGTGTTGTGTGCGGTGTTCACCACCGGCTTATCGACTATGGCGATGCAGATTGCGCTGTTGTTCGCATTCCAGAGTCTCTACGGCTTTGTCTACGAGATGGTGGGGCTGATAGTGGCGGTCTTCATGGCAGGGCTGGCACTGGGAGCCACGCTGACGCAACGCCTGGTGCCGAACCCTGCCGATCGACGCGTCCTGGCGGCAGTTCAGGGGCTTGTAGCCCTGTTTGCACTGGCTATCGCGCTAACGCTGCCGCGGGCAGCCGGGCTTGCATCACCGGCGGCGGTCTTCGCGCTGTTCACTGCAACCACGTTCACCGCAGGCGCATTGAACGGCGCAGACTTCCCGCTGGCTGTAGCGTGTTATCTGGCGCTGGATAATCAACCCGAGCGTTCCACTGCGACGGTATACGGTGTAGAATTATTGGGGGCATGCAGCGGCGCAGCTATCGCCAGCGCAGTGGTTGCACCTGTGCTTGGCATTATCGCGTGCGTCCTCCTGGCCGCGTTTGCCAACGCGTCCGCCTGCGCAGCACTGGCGATTTGCGGCGTTGCCCCCGGGAGGCGTTATGGATGAAGTGGAAATCACACGCCGCGGTTTCCTTAGAAGCGGCGCACTGGGAGCGTGCGCGCTCTGCCTGGGCGGGTTCTTGACATCGGCGCAGCCGGCTGCGGCCCAATCTGCTCACAAGGGGCTGATCGGTCGGCGCCGCTCCAGGTGGTTTCAGCCGCTGAACGGCAGCGATATACGCTGCACCCTCTGTCCTCACGGCTGCCGCCTCTCCTCCGGCAGCCGCGGCCGATGCCGCGTGCGCGAAAACCGCGATGGAACCGGCTACACCCTGGCATACGGCAATCCGTCTCTGGTTCAACTCGACCCGGTCGAGCGCAAACCGTTCTTCCACGTCCTTCCCGGAACGCGGGCACTGTCGGTATCAACCGCCGGCTGCCCGATCGAGTGCAAGTTCTGTGAGGTCTGGGACCTGGCGCTTGTGTCGCCCGAAGAAGTCTACGCCTACGATCTGCCACCGCGCGAGCTGGTGCAGCACGCCAGGGACGTCGGCGCCCGATCGCTCAGCTACGCGTTTGGTGAGCCGGTAGCGTTCTTCGAGTACATGTACGATTCGGCGCGCCAGGCCAGACGCGCCGGCCTGCTCAATCTACTGCACACCAGCGGCTACATCGCCCAGCAGCCGCTCGAGGAACTGGTAGAGCTGGTGGATGCGGTCAACATAGACCTCAAGGGCTTTGATGAATCCTTCTACCGCGACATGTGCGCCGCCGAACTGGATCCGGTGCTGAGAACACTGAAGCGCCTGCGCGCCGCCAACGTGCACATCGAAATTACCAACCTGGTTATTCCAACGCTCAATGACGCTCCGCAGATGATCGGCAGGATGTGCCGCTGGATCATGGACGAGCTGGGGCCCGAGGTTCCGCTGCACTTTGCGCGCTTCTATCCGTTGTACAAGCTCGCCAATCTGCCGCCTACGCCGGTCTCCACGCTGGACCGGGCGCGCGAGACAGCAAAGCAGCAGGGGCTGCACTACGTATACATTGCGCGGGTAACCGGCCACGAGGGTGAAAACAGTTTCTGTCCGCACTGTGGTCAGACGGTGATCTCGCGGATGGGTTTTGTTGTTGAAGATATTGCAATTGACAACGGCCGCTGCCGTCACTGCAACCAACAGATACCGGGCCGTTGGAGCTGACCGAAACTCGGCAGTGAGGCTTGCGGTCCCCTCCGGTCAGCCGACGCGCTGACGGAACAGCTCGCGCTGCATGACGGAACGCTGGTCCAGATTGGTCAATCCGGCTTCATCGGCCCACTCCATAGCCTCGAGAAACTCGTTTGCCGTGATCGCCCGCGCGATCTGCGGGTACTCGAACGCGCGGTGCTCAACACGGTACTGCGACATGATGTTGACGTAGGTAGCAGGCGAGAGCGTGTTGGCAACCCAGTGGACAAACTCGCGCGTGCCGGCTACGCGATTCGGCATCACCAGATGCCGCAGCATCAGTCCGCGCAGCGCAACGCCGCGCTCATCGGTGATGAGATCACCAACCTGACGGTGCATCTCTGCTATTGCCTGTCTGGCCGTTGCGGGATAATCGGGAGCACCACCGGCGTAACGCTCGGCTTCTGCTGCATCCATAAACTTGAGGTCAGGCAGATAGATATCCACTATTCCGTCCAGCAGCTGGATGGCAGCCAGCGAATCGTAGCCGCCGGTATTGTAGCACAACGGAATTCGCAACCCGTTGTCGGCCGCAATTCGCGTTGCCTGAACGATGTTGGGCATGATGTGGGTCGGAGTAACCAGGTTGATATTGGGGCACCCCATGCGCTGCACGTTGAGCATGATCTCTGCCAGCCGCTGGTCATCGACTACGGAACCACGCCCCTCGTGCGCAATCGGCCAATTCTGGCAGAATACGCAGCGCAGACTACAATTCGAGAAGAATATGGTTCCCGATCCGTGTCTCCCTACCAGCGGGATCTCTTCGCCGAAGTGAGGCTGAAAACTGAAGACCACGGCCTTGTCCGCGGTACGGCAGACACCGGTTTCACCGCGCAGCCGATTTACACCGCAGCGCCGCGGGCAGAGTTCGCAGTGTTGCAGCATCGCGCGCGCCTGTTCAGCACGTTCAGCCAGCCGGCCTTGCTGCTCGAGTTGCAGATACGCCGGTTGCCAGTCGCCGGTAGCAGCAGCCGGTGGTGGTGGGTCTGCCTCGGCACTGGCGCGACCGCCGATCAACAGGGTCCCCGCGGTTGCCAGTACACCGCCCAGAAAACCACGTCTCGTTATCGCCATATGCGCCTCCAACTCAAAAGCGCTACTCGCACGGGCTACCAGTGATGCTTGAAAAAATTGCCGTCATTTGCGTACGCCTGACTGAGTTCTTCCACGGCACTGAGTTCATCCTGCGACAGTTTGTACCCCCGGGCAGCGATACGCACATTCTCTTCCAGCTCGCGTACGCTGGAAATGCCGACTATAGCAGTGCTGACCGGAAACGAGAGTGTGTAGCCCAGCGCTTGCTCCATTGAAGTAATGCCGCCCTCGCGGAAGATTCGTCCCACAGCGGTCACCTTCATCGCAATAATTCCCATATCCTGAGATCGTGCCTCGGCGAGCAGAGCTTTCTGAAACGGCTTATGATGAATGTCTGCAGCATTGAGCGTCATCAAGAGGCAGTCGAAGCGGTATTCGCGAATGGCGCGCAGCAGAACATCCGGATCACGGTGTCCGCTTATTCCGCTGAAACGGATCACGCCGTCGCTCTGCAGGCGCTCAAGCGCCTTGACCGCACCACGCTCGCCGAGAGCCCGGCGCACATCGGATTCGGTGCGCACATTGTGAATCTGGTACAAGTCGATGCGGTCGGTCTGCAGTCGTTTCAGCGACTGCTCAACCAGCCGCATGGTTCCGTCATAGCTGCGGTCGTGCGTCTTGGTTGCCAGAAACACCTGATTGCGGCGATCCGCCATCACCACCCCGATGTTTGTCTCACTGCCTCCGCTACCGTAGGTAGGGGAGGTGTCAATGTAATTGACTCCCAGATCTATTGCGCGGTTGATGATCTGCACCGCGTCTGTCTGGCGCGGCAGTTGCTGCACCGTGGCCTCACCGCCGAGGCTGAACGGAGCAACCGATACTCCGGTAGCCCCGAGGCGGCGCAGCGGCATCGAGGCAAAGCCGTCCTGGTCACGGTCGCGGGACTTGTTGGACTGATCGCCCCACAGCGGCGCAAGGTTCAGCAAACCGGCTCCGGCTACTCCAATTCCCAGTCTGCGCAGGAACTGACGCCGGCTGTGTGAATCTGCTTTGTTGTGGTCATCACTGCTATTCATAACTGCCCCGTAGAGAAATTTAGCATGAGTCGCTGCAGAACGCAACGCCATGCTGCGGACCTGCAGCGGTTTTCGTGACGCTGAGGAGCTGTTATGATATACAATACCAAAAGGTGATACGATGAACTCACTTGAACAGCTCTACGCGCACATGCAGCAGCTTGCCGCGGTACGTCGCACAATTGCCGCCGGCAGCACGGGTCGGTCGGGCGTTGACCACAACCTTGACTCACTGAAAGAGGTTCGTGACGATATCCTGAGCTGGCCGCGGCACAATGGCAGTTTTGTGCTGCAGGCAGGCTCTGGCCGGGAAGTGGTTACGCGGCTTGATTATGAACTGCAGGAACTCGAGCGTGATATCGTCTACATTGGTGAAGGCGAGAGCGCCCTGGTGCAGATGCTGGGGCAACAGAACCCGGGCTTCGATCGGCGGCTGCAGCAGCTGGAGCAACAGCTGTGCGGATTCATTCCGGCAGATAGCGCTGACAGGCGTTCTTCGGCCTGCATCTTTGTGACCGACCGCGACGGAACGGTCAACAACTACTGCGGACGCTACCGATCGTCGGTGCAGGCCGCCTATAACGCCGTTTTTCTGACCCGCTTTGCACGCCGCTGTTGCCGACGCAGCGTGATTCTGTCTTCGGCTCCACTGACAAACGGCGGCCTTATCGACGTCAGTGTCAACCCTGACGGCGTTTTCGCGTACGCCGGATCCAAAGGCCGTCAATATCGCGATGAACGCGGCAACAGCGGTGCGCTTGCGATCGAGCAAGACCAGCAGCGAGTGCTCGACCGCTTCAACCAGCGTCTGCAGCAGCTGGTTGATCAGGAGCAGTACCGTGTCTTTGCTCTCATCGGATCGAGCCTGCAGTTCAAGTTTGGACAGACAACCGTGGCGCGTCAGGATGTCGAGCAATCCATTCCGCAGAAGCATTCGACGCATTTTCTGCAGGCGGTGACGCAGCTGGTACGTCAGATCGATCCCGAACAGCAGCACCTGCGTATAGAAGATACCGGCAAAGACATCGAGATTCTGCTGACCGTAGATGCCGCAGCTGATAACAGAGACTTTGACAAGGGCGACGGGCTCGTGTTCCTGGACGACAAGCTCGCTCTCGGTCTGCGGCATAGTCCGGTGCTGGTATGCGGTGATACCGCCTCCGATGTACCGATGGCGCGCATCGCCGCGCAGCGTAGCAGCCACTCGCTTGCGCTGTTTGTGGGCGCAGATTCCGAGCTACAGCAGGCGGTCTATTCGGCAAACAGCAACGCGGGCTTTACGGCTTGTCCGGACGTGCTGGTTACCGCGTTGAACCGCATCGGCAGATCAAAGGAGCAAGGCAGCGATGAAGTGTAAAGGAGCGATATTCGATCTGGACGGAGTGATCACCGCCACTGCACGCGTACATTTCAGAGCCTGGAAAGAGACGTTTGACGAGATCCTGCTGCGCCGGCGTGAGCACGGCGGCAGACAGCTGCGTGAGTTCAGCTATGAGCAGGACTACATTCCCTACGTTGACGGCAAACCCCGCTATCAGGGTGTGAAATCGTTTCTGCAGTCGCGTGACATTAACGTGCCCTGGGGTGATCCGTCCGACACCTCAAGCGCTGAAACGATCTGCGCGATCGGTAACCGCAAGCGGGTACGCTTCCGCCAACTGGTGCAAGAGGAAGGCGTAAGCCTGTTTGATTCCACGATCACGCTCGCGCAGAAGTTGGCCGGACGGGGAATCAAGCTTGGTGTAGCTTCCTCCAGTTCTGACTGCGGCTGGATTCTGGCGCAGGCCGAACTCGACCAGCTGTTTCCGATCGTGGTTGACGGCCAGATCAGCAGTCAGCTCGGGCTGCGCGGCAAACCGGAGCCGGACATTTTCATCCTCGCCGCCGAGAAAATGGGTCTGAGTCCGCACGATTGCATGCTGGTAGAGGACGCCTACGCAGGGGTGGAAGCGGGCAGGAGTGGCAACTTCGGCCTGGTGCTCGGTGTGGCGCGCAATGTAGAGATAAGAGAACTGCGCAGCCGCGGCGCCGATATGGTGGTAGAGGATCTGGCGCAGTTCACGGTAGAAGAACTGGAAGAATGGTTTGACCGCGGAATGGCGCAGGATGCGTGGCGGCTATCGTACCACGATTTTGAGCCAACCGAAGAACGGCTGCGTGAAGCGCTGACCACAGTAGGCAACGGCTACTTCGGCACGCGCGGTGCGTTTGCAGGAGAGGCAATCAACGGCGACATTCACTACCCCGGCACCTACATAACGGGTCTGTTCAACCAGCTTGAGACTGAAGTCCACGGGAAAACGGTACGCAACAATGACTTTGTGAACTGCCCCAACTGGCTGGCAATCCAGGCTCGCGTTGAGAACGGCGAGGTGCTCAGACCACTGACCAGCGGGCTGCAGGACTACCGGCATTTTCTTGATATGCGCCGGGGGCTTAGCGTACGCGAGGCAACCTTCTGTGACACCGCAGGCCGCCTGACTACCATCCGCACCCGATGTTTTGCAAGCATGGCGCGGGCACACCTCGGTGCAATAGAACTCACTCTCATTCCGCGCAACTACACCGGTACCGTCACACTACGGTCCAGTCTTGACGGTACCGTCTACAACTACGGCGTACAGCGCTACCGGCAACTGAACAGCAAGCATCTCGAGCCGGTCACTCAGCAGGATCTCGCTGTTGACGGTGATGCGGAACCTCAGGTGCAACTGAAGGTCAGAACCACCAGCTCGAAAATTGACATCTGCATGAACGCCGTGTCGCGGCTTTACTGCGCGGACGACCGGCTGCAACCGCCGCGGCAGGTTCAGCAGGAGCCCGGCTTCATCAGCGAAGTGTTCACCCTGCAGGTCGAACAGGGACGGGAATACCGCCTCGAAAAGAGCGTGAGCATATTCAGCTCGGCGCACTGGGACAGTAACCAACCCGCGCGCGACGCCGAAGCGGAGCTTGAGAATATAGCGCCATTCGAAGCATTACTGGCCCAGCACGAGACCGTCTGGTCAGAGTACTGGAACCTGGCCGATGTTATAGTCGAGGGCGACCGCTTTGCACAGAAGGCGCTGCGGTTACACATTTACCACCTCCTGACCACCGCAAACCCGGCCAGTACGTTTGTTGATAACGGACTACCGGCCCGCGGATTGCACGGTGAAGCCTACCGCGGACACATCTTCTGGGATGAGCTGTTTATCGCGCCGTTCTACAATCTGCACTTCCCCGAGGTAACACGCAACCATCTGCTGTACCGCTACCGTCGTCTGGGCGCCGCGCGGCAGATTGCGCGCGAAGACGGCTTTGCCGGGGCGCTCTATCCGTGGCAGTCGGCAGACAGCGGGTTTCGTGAGTCGCAGCAGCTTCACTACAACCCCAAGAGCGGTCAGTGGGACCCCGACCTCTCGTATCTACAGCGACACATCAATATCGCGATAGCCTACAACATCTGGGAATACTTCTTTACCAGTGGCGACACAGCGTTCATCGAGGAGTACGGCATCGAGATGCTGCTTGAAATCGCTCGTTTCTGGTCCAGCATTGCAGAACTCGACGAGTCCGACGGCCGTTACCATATCAGAAAGGTGGTAGGACCGGACGAGTTCCACGAGAAGTACCCGGATGCCGATGAGGGCGGACTTGATGACAACGCCTACACCAATATCATGTGCGCCTGGCTGCTACACAAGACCGTGGAGACATGGGACTATCTGCCCCGGCCTGTCAAACAGCGCGTACAGCGTGAGCTGGACTTTGAGGAGGCCGAACTGGAGCGTTGGCGTGACATCGTAAAGCGCTTATACGTTCCAATGCAACAAGACGGTACTATCGATCAGTTTGCCGGCTGGAGCAACCTGAAGGAACTCGACTGGAACGCCTACCGGCGCAAGTACGGCAATATCAGACGGCTTGACCGGATTCTGAAAGCCGAGGGCACAACGCCGGACGCCTATAAGGCAATCAAGCAGGCCGACATGCTGCAGTGCTTCTACATGCTGGCTCCGGCGCAGGTGAGCAACATCCTGCAGAAGATGGGCTATAGGGTCCCGGATTCCACTGAACTGCTGCGCGTGAACTACGCCCATTATGTTCCACGCACCAGCCACGGCAGTACGCTGAGTTACGTGGTGCACTCGTCAATCTCCAACTACCTTGCAAGCCACCATCAGGCCAAATGGAACTGGTTCCGCGACGCGCTTGCCAGCGACATCTACGATACACAGGGCGGAACCACGCTGGAAGGCATCCACTGCGGCGTGATGGCCGGTTCACTCGAGATTCTGCTCAAGGGCTTTGCCGGCATCAACCTGTTCAAGGATCGGGTTGTGCTCCATCCTCAGCTGCCCGGCAATTGGCGCAGACTGGCGTTCAAGATTCTGCACCGCGGCAATCGGTTGGCAATCGACATCACGCCGGAGAAGGTTTGTGTCTGGCGCATCGGCGATGCAGACGCTCAGGAACTCCCGTGCAGCGAAACCAATGACGGCTTTGCCGTAGAGCTGGAGTAGGGGATCAACACGAAGGCAGCGCTGCCTCAAACCGGCTTCTGATTTCGCGCTGCAGTGCCTGCTCCATGTATTCATAGACGTCGGGGATTCCCAGCACTACCAGCTTCACGCCGCTGGCCGCGGACGGGAACGCGTCGCGGATCTTCTGCGCGTGGCGCTGCTCCATCACTACCACCAGATCGGCCCACTGCAGGTCTCCGGCGGTCACCTCGCGCCCTGACAGCGCATCGGTTCCCGCTGAGCGCACTTCAAAGCGCGGGTCATTGCGGTACATTTCTTCGGCGGTAGGACTGCGCTGTTGATTTGCCGTACAGACAAACAGTACACGCTGTTTGTTGTCTTCTCGGTGGTCCATAGACCCATAATACTGTCGGTACACCGGCCTGCGTCAAGGTGCGTGACGCTCACTCACTACCCTGTTTCAGGCGCGCCGTGCCGGATACGCGGTTGGGGTTGTCGGCGCGGAATCCAAGTAGCGCGATTATCGCGCACAGCGGAGCCGCAATCCAGGCAACTACATGAAAACTGCCGCTGATATCGACTGCCAGACTGAACGCGTAGGGCCCCAGAGCGCTGCCGGCAACCATCCATGCGGCGGCAAAACCGGAGATCTCACCGAGATGTCGCAGTCCAAAAAAGCGTGGCCAGACAACCGCCTGGTTGATCCCGAACATGGCCATAGCGAATCCTTTGCAGAAGACTATCATCGCATAGACCACCGGGCCCTCGGAGAGAAAAGGAATGCACAGCAGGGTCAGCGTCAGAGCAAGCGCGTGCGCCACCGCGAAGTACTTCAGGCGGATGTAGTCGCTGATGATGCTGGCCATGGTCAGAAGTACAATGGCCACCACCGATGCGGGAAAGAATAGCGCCAGCGCTGCTGCGCGTCCGATACCGGCTTCAGCAAATACGCCTACCACGTGGAACGTCAGCCCGGTGAGCAGTGCTGCACTGGCGGTGTTCACCATCAGGAAGACCCAGAAAGACAACCGGGTTACCGCGTATGCCAGCGGCCGGTCCTGCGGCGGCCGCGGCGGCTCGCTGGTGCGCCGCAGTCCCAATCGCCGCGCTATAGAGGCTAGCGGAGCCAGCAGCGGCGGTACGGCTGCAGCGCCGACTGAGGGCGGGCGAGATGTCTTGCTTGAGGGGCGCAATGAGAAACCGGATCGTTCGGGGTCGGAGAAGGTCAGCAGTGCGAGCAGCGCACCTCCGGGCATCAGTACGAGTCCCAGAACTCGCCACGCTCCCTGCCACCCCTGTGCGCTGATCAGAAGGTTGAAAACGATCGGTGCCATCGAGAACACCAGCGGCGTGACGCTTGCGAAGACCGCGTTTGCCAGTCCGCGTTTATCGTCAAACCACTTGAGCAGCATTGTCCGGCTTACCAGCTCCAGCATTCCCTGGCCAAAGAAACGGATCAGGAAGAATCCGATAGACATCACCAGTAGTGTAGCAGTGGCGGCGCTCAGTCCGGCTGTGGTCAGAATGGCGGTAATACCCGGCGCGTTTGTGAGTCCTATCAGGCTCAGCCCCAATCCAGCTGCCGCGGCGCTGCCTACGATACGCGATCCCAGCCGGTCGTAGACCTTACCGGCAGGCGTCAGCAACAAGGCGCTGCAGATGGTGCCGATCAGGTAAGCCAGGCTCAGACGTACGCGGCTGATCTGCATAGCGTCGATAAGGAAATCGATAAAGGCGCTGACCCCGGCGGTCTGCCCCGGCAGCGTCATGGCCATACCAATCAGCGCGAAGACGAGGATCAGCTTACGCGGCAGGATCAGTGAACGGTTGCGCAGCATCGGGTTATTAAACCAGAAGCAATCCGGCGACACAAGCCGCGTGGCGAGGCTGTCATTCTGCGGCAGCTATTTGGTGCCCGCGCGAGACAACGTGAACCGGTTGAGTGTATGGGCGGTCGTTCGACCACAGCCGCAGAGGTGGGAGCGTGGAACGCTGACAGAACTATATTTCAAATTCCAGGACACTCCGTGTGCCGTTGTTGTTTTCGTTCGTAAAGGTACCGCCAAGCTGCTCAGCGAGCATCTTGACGAGCGAAAGGCCAAACCCCGGCGTGTTGTTCGCATCAACTCCTTTATAACTACCGACGCCATCGTCCGTAATAGTGAGGGTTACCTTTTTCTCGGTCTTTTCAAGATCGATAGAGACATGGCCTTCTTCTCTGCCTGCGAATGCATACTTGAAGACATTGGTTAACAGCTCATTTATGATAATGCCGACGGGAACTGCCTTCTTTGGCTCGAGCGCAAAATCGACGATCCTTCTCTCTACCGTTACGCCGCAACGCTCATTGAATACTTTCACCAGTGAATCGATCAGGCTCTCAAGGTAGGCTCTCATGGGGACCTCCTCGTAACTTTCTCCGACAATTAGTTTTTCATACAGCGTACGAGTACTACCAACCCGGGAAACAGCTTTGTTCAGCGCGGACTTGACGTCGGCGCTATCGGCGGAATCGGCCTGTATCGACAGTAAGCTTTCGACTTGGGCCAGATTATTCTTCAGACGGTGGTGGACTTCCTTGAGGAGGGTTTCTTTCTCAGCAAGTAAGCGTTGGGCTTCTTCCTCGGCCTGTTTGTGCTCGGTGATGTCCTGCGCTGTCCCAATCACACGTACAGGACGATTTGTATCTCGACTATACTCGACTTCTCCGAGGGCATGGATGTATCTTGTTTGGCCATTATCCGGTCTGATAATTCTATGCTGAATACTGTACGTCTTTCCCTCTTCTCTTGCGTCGCAAAAAGCTTTTTCAATGTACGGTGCATCTTCCGGGTGTGCAATCTCAAATAATCGGGATGTATTCATTTTATCATCAGTTACACCGTGGATTCTTTTCCACTGTTCCGAAAATACCCACGTGTCATCTGCTATCTGCCATTCCCATGAACCAAGATTTGCAAGTACTTGAGACTCTCCCAGTAACGTCGACTTTTTTTCAAGTTCTTCTTCCTTTCGCTTGAGGTCGAGCATGCGACCTAATTGTTTTGCGGCTACGTGAATACGCTCTTTTGCGTAGTCGATAAT
>SKLB01000072.1 GCA_007123465.1 Spirochaetales bacterium | reverse complement strand
TTGGGTCGTGATGTGCACTGTGCGTCCTCCTGCACATTACACACCCGGAAATCTCCTGCTGCTTCAGTTTCAACAACATTTTCGGCACCAGTTTGAAAAGAGTGCATTTTTTTTTGCTTTCCCATATAATGCGGAGTATGAAACGCAAGTTCGCCACGGTGTGGACCGTCTGCACGCTGCTGTTCTTTCTTGTCCTGTTGGAGGTGGTGCTGTTGCAGCTGAACGACGCGCGCACGGCTGCGATTGCGCGCAGCGAGGCCCACTTCTCTGAATTGCACCGTGCGCTGAGTGCGCAGCGTGCCGCCGCTCCCACGACCATTCAACGTCTCCTCTCTGAGTCTACCACCGCCGATAGCGCGCTGCGTGCCATAGCGGTATACAGTTTCGATGCCGGTCTGGAGTACCTCTGGGTGCGGAATAGCAGCTACCTCGGTAATGATGAACCGCCTCAGCCGGCGACTCCAGTCACCCCGGAGTTCAGCTACGATCGAGTCAACGAGATAGTGCTGACCGACTCGCTGCGCACCGCCGGCGGACAGACCCTGGTTGCCGAGGCCGTTTACCGCACTCTCGATCGCCCGGTCTGGTATCGCCTGCTGCGCCGCGCTCTGATCGCGGTACTGGTATTTGCCCTGCTCAGCGTGCTGCTGACTATCGGTGTTGTGCTGGCAGAACGCACTCCGCAAAGCGCACCAGAAGGCCCAACCCAGGGCGCTCCACAGCGCGCAACGCCGCCGGCTGATGCTGCACCACAGCCTGCAGCCGCACTATTCAGCCCGCGCAGCGGCGTCAGTTACGAGTCACACCTCGAACGCCGGCTGACGCTGGAACTCGAACGCGCTGCATCCAACGATCAGGATCTCAGCTTTGTGCTGTGTCGGTTCCCTGGGATTGCCCCCGGGACCGAAAGCTACCACCGCTGTTGCCGGGCCATTGTCGAACAATTTCTGTTTGAAGATCTGATATTCGAGAAAGGCAGCGACGGATTCGCGGTCGTGCTGCCGAACACCGATCTCGGCCGCACAATCAAGCAGTGTGAGGCGTTCTACCAGCAGCTGAAATCTGCCGCCCTGCCCGGCAGGCCGTTGTTTGGACTGACCGCCCGCTCCGGGCGCCTGATAGAAGCCGACCGCCTGATCCGCGAGGCGCAGCACGCGCTCGGCAAAGCTCAGCGGGAAGCACGCCCGATTATCGCGTTCAAGGCTGATCCGCAGCGCTACCGCGACTTTGTCGCCGGCCAGTTGCCGTAGCCTTTCACTCGAGAATATCCCGCGGCAGACGCAGGACTCGGCCGAGAGTCCAATCGTTAATCAGATAGAAGATTGGTTCGCGATTGGCGTCCAACGGTACAGCCGGGCCCGAGGCAACCACCGTGAACTGCTCTGCACCGGCCTCACCGTAGACCTCAAGCCGGTAACGGCTGCCGTCAACCAGCTCGGCGGTCACTTCAGCGCTCGGCGCCGCATCCGCCGGCGGCGTTGCGGCAGCCACGCGCGCGCCCTCGAGCGAGACCACCGCGGCCAGCAGCTCGCGCACCCGGCCCGCGCGCGCAGCCATCTCACCGCGTTCGTCGGCCAGCCGCCAGGAAGCGTCGCTGCCTCGCTGCAACCGATACGAGAAGCGATGCGGCAGACCGCCCAGGTCGCCGATATCGGCCCAAACCGCGAGTTGCTCGATGGAATCCACGCTCAGGGTCGAACCAAACAGCCGCAGTTCAGTCCAATAGATCGATTCACGCTCGAGGTAAAACAAGCCCGCCGCGTCTGCGGCGTAGACCTCATCGGCGGCACCAAAACGTACAAACGCCTCGGCACCGCTTTCGGTGCGCCTTCCGTAGACCACGTCGGCCAGTAGCTCTCCGTCAGCAGCCTCGAGTAACACGCGTTGCGCGCTGTTGTGGTCCAGTCCGAAGTCGGGCCACAACTCAGCCCGGGTTGTTACCCGCCTCGAAGTGCTGCTGTCCGCCAGCTGCGATAGAAACTGCTGCACCCGCGACTGCCGCGCCGGCAGCAGGCGCTCGGCGTTCCGCACCCACCATGTTCCGTCTGCATCACGTTGCAGCCTGATCGTATCGCGACCGGATAAGGTTATGCCGCTGGCACGATCGATGGTTCCCGCGGCGGCCAGCGGTATACCGGCCCCTTGCGCCGCGCGGCGGCGTGGAGAACGCAGCACTGCCAGGAGCAGAGTCGCCATCAGAACCACTGATAGTGCTGCCAGAATTGCTGCTCTACGGCGAAAACTCATGCCGTGGTACTCCGTTCAGTGCGCGGTTTTGCGTGCACCCGCGAGCGCCGTCGCAGATAACGCACCAGACCGTAGAATACCACCGCCAGTGGTATCAGGTAGACGTTGACCAGCTGGGCAAATCCCACAACACGTCTTCGCGCAGCGGGATCCTCGATCCGGTTCAGGCGTACATCTCGCGCGGCTCGCGTACGCAGCGACAGCAGTTCGTCATCGAGCGCCAGCCACGCAGCCAGATTCTCGGCAAAGTCGACGTTGTGAACGCTGTTGGTATACTGCAGCAGATTGCTCAGAAAGTCCGAATCTCCAACCACCACGATGCGCCCGCGGTCCTGATTCTGACTGCCGCCGGCCGCCGCCAACACGTAGCGCCCGCGGGTTTCAGCCGCATCGCGCTGCAGCGCGGCCGGTTGCAGTGGACTGGTAATGTAAGGCTCCTGCATCAGCCACGCGCGCGACGAGGATTGCAGCAGGATCTCAAAATCCAGCGCAGGATCAAGGTCGAGCGGGCTCGGCCAGTATAGATCGAGGCCGGTGAACCGCGCACTGACCGGGTGATCGCTGTTGTAGTTGACTACCGACACCCACGCCGGATACGGCTCTATCGACTGAAACGTGCCGGCCCCGCCGGCGCGCGCCACCGGAATAGAACGGTGATACTCGTCGAGTACAATCTCACGGCGGACCCTCACCCCGTGCTCCTCCAGGAGCCCGTCAACCGGCCGCCGGGGCGCGGGCGCTGCCGCCAGGTTGGCGGTTTCGAGATCTACCTTCACCCCGTCCACAGCAAAGAGCGCCGATCCGCCGCGGCTCAGATAGTCGTTGATCAGTGCGGTATCGGCTGCGGTGAGGTCCCGGCCGCCGATCACAAACAGCGCATCGATATCCGGAGGTATCGGTTCTGCGGCGGCTAACCGCCTGAGCGTGAATCTGCGCGACAGTCGAGAGGCGCTCAGCTGGTATTCGCGCTCCAGCGCTTCATCAGCGCGGCCGAGCAGAATGCCGATCTGCGGCGTATGGTCTCGAACCAGGTTGCGCAGCGCAATGGTCAGCTCGTACTCGAATACACGCGGATCTATTACCACCGGCAGCGTATGAGTGCGGTCAAGGTACTCGATCACTATCCCGGTGTAGACGGTTGCCACGCTCTGCTGGTCCTGCTCGATCAGCTGAATCTGTTGCGGTATGACCCCCAGCTGCTCGATCTCGGCGGTGACACCGGCGGCGCCCGGATCAACAACCTCTACATCGATAGTTCCGCGTGAGTGGGCTGCGTATTCGTAGAGCAGATCCACGATCTGTTCGGTCTCCACCGCCTGTGTGCGCAGCCGATCGGAAAGGTAGAAGGTTATCCGCGCGCTATCGGGTATTTCGCGCACCAGCGCGCGCGAGACTGCGGAGAGAGAGTACACGCGCTGCTCGGTCAGGTCCAGGCGCACGAAGTAGAACGCCGAATTGAGCCCTGTCAGGACCAGAACCAGCAGCGTCAGCAGCAGGGTAACTACGTGCTGTGGTCTACGCATCATTGCTGCACCTCCACAACCCTAGCTCCATTTCCTCAACAGCAGCGTCTTGGCATTGAGATAGAGAAACCCAACGCTCAGCAGCAGGTAGTACACTACAGCGCGCGAATCTATCAATCCGCGCTCAAAAGCGTGGTAGTGATGGAGCAGCGACAGGTGGTTGATGACCGCAGCCGCCCCGCGCGGCAGGTGGGCCACGGCAGTGACCACGTGCAGCAGCGTGATCAACAGCAGCACCAGCGCACTGATCAGAAACGCCGATATCTGGTTGCGCGACAGCGACGAGACAAACTGTCCCAGCGAGATTCCCACGCACGCCAGCAGCAGCGTTCCCACGTACTGTCCCACGATCTCACCGGTTTCAAAGCGGCCCAGCGGCACGACGGTCAAGGGTACCGTCACGGTCAAGGCCAGCATGATAATGACCAGCAGCAACGCAGCCAGAAACTTCCCCAGTACCAGCTGCAGCTCGCTGAACGGCATGGTCAACAGCAGCTCGGCGGTGCCGCTAGTGTGCTCCTCGGCCCAGCTGCGCATGCTGATTGCCGGCAGCAGCACCACAAACAGAAACGGCATTACGGCAAAGTAGCCGCGCAGCGAGGCAAAATCCCGTGCCGCAAACCGGTAGACCGCAAAGAACCAGACCGATGTCAATGCCAGGAACAGCGTTACCACGATATAGGCCACCGCCGAGTTGAAGTACGAGTGCAGTTCCTTTCGCACAATGACAGCGATCGGGTTCATCGGGTCAGCTCCACAAACAACTCCTCGAGACTGCGCCGCAGCGGTCTCAGCTCGGCTATGCGCACGCCACGCGCCACCGCCCAGTCGAAAAGAGCCGCTCCAGCGTCGTAGTCGATAGCGTTGCGCAGATCAGGCTCGGCCGCGCTGCCATCCTGCCCGCCGCCTGTGGCCGCCGGCGGCTCCAGCGAAACCTCCGCCGAGATGCGCACCGTCCGCTCCAGCCGGCTGATCTGTACGTGCTGGACCCCCGCCAGCCGCTCGATATCGTCGAACACGCGCTGGTCGGTGCCCGCCGGCGCAATCACACTGATAGCGAAGCGCTCTCCACCGGCAAACTCGGCGCTGATCTGAGCCGCCGTTCCGGTTGCCGCAATTCTACCCTTGTTCAGGATCAGGACCCGGTCACAGACTGCTTCAACCTCCTGCATGATGTGCGTCGACAGGATTACGGTCTTACTACGGCCGAGCGTGCGAATCAGGCGTCGAATCTCGAGAATCTGATTGGGATCGAGACCGCTGGTCGGCTCGTCAAGAATCAGAATCTCGGGATCGTGCAGAATCGCCTGTGCCAGTCCGGTGCGCTGACGGAAGCCCCTGGAGAGCTCGGCAATCGGTCGCTGTACAACGTCCTGCAGTCCGCACTGCTGGATCGCAAAAGCGCAGCGGCGCTGCTGCCGCTCGGACGGCACCCGGCGCGCACGCGCCACAAAGCGCAGATATTCCGCAACGGTGAAGTCGTTGTAGAGCGGCGCGTTCTCCGGCAGATAGCCGAGCTTCTGTTTAACCGATAGCGGATGGCTGCAGATATCCTGACGTGCAACTCGAGCGCTGCCCGAATCGGCAAAATGATAACCGGTCAGAATCTTGAGAATGGTAGTCTTGCCGGCACCGTTGGGGCCGAGCAGGCCGAAAATCTCTCCCGAGTCAACCGCAAACGATACGCCGTCTACCGCCTTGACGCTGCCGTAGCTTTTGTGAACTTCCACCAGTTCGATCATACGCGTGTCTCGTTGTCAGTCGTCGTACGGAATCGGGATTGTCTGGCGATCCCTGGTAAGAAACGAATTGGGAAAGTGCTCGCGCGCCTCGCGTTCGAGTATCTTCAGATCGCGGTTTGTATAGCGCGGACTGTAGTGAATCAATCCCATCTTCCGAACCCCGCCGGCGTCGCGGGCCAGCTTGCCTGCATCCTCGGCGGTCATATGCTTCTTCTGATACGACGCCTCGCTCAAGCTGCGTTCAAACATCCCTTCGCATATCAGAAGATCGGAATTCTCAACCTCTTTGGCAATCCCGTTTATCGGCAATGTGTCGGTTATGTAGGAGAACTTGCGCCCGCGCCGCGCACCGCCCATCACCTCGTGCGGCTGAACGATGCGTCCATCGGAAAGCTCGACACTCTGCCCCCGCTGCAGCAGCGACCACTGCGGACCGCGCGGCACTCCCAGTTCGCCGGCCTTTTCCGGGTAGAAGACCCCCGGTCTGGGCTCCTCTTCCAGAATATAGCCGACGCAGACGCGGGTATGCCGCAGCGGAACAGAGCGCACCACAAAGGCGTCGCCCCGGTACACCACCGTGGGTTGCAGCGGGTTCTCAATCTCCTGCACGATAATCTCGAAGTTGATGTACATTTCGAGCACGCGGCGGCTGGCCTCGACAAACTCGCGGATGCGCGGTGGCCCTATGATGTACAGTGGATCACTGCGGTCAACCTGGGCTGAGAGCATCATCATGCCCGGCAGTCCGGTAACATGGTCGGCATGTGTATGGCTGATGAAGATCGCGTCGATCTTCTTCCACTTCAGATTGAGCGCGCGCAGCGAGACCTGTGTGCCTTCACCGCAATCGAAGAGAAACAGCTCACCCTCGCGGCGTAACAGCACCGATGTCAGATGTCTACCGGGCAGCGGCATCATGCCGCCGGAACCGAGTACGAAAGCTTCCATATTCATGACTGAAGCGACCATACCACAGCGCCGCATAAGAAAACAGAGGGGCGTTCTATTCGAACAACCGCCTCAGGTGCAGCGCCGCCGCGCCCAGCGCGGAAGCCTGTAACCCCAGGCGCGACAGCCCGATCAACGGTGCCGGCGAGACCATCGGGGCTGCCGAAAGCCGTCGACGCAGGCCCTCGCTCAGAGGTTCGCCAATCGCGGAAACCGCGCCGCCGATCACAATTTCATCCGGATCGAGGCAGCTGACAACGTTTTGCAGTCCCAGCGAGAAATGGTCGAGATAGCGCTCGAGGCTGCTATCCGCGGCGGTCGAGTTGGCGTTCAGAGCTTGCAGAAACCGCTCCATCCGTGCGGCACCGCGGCCGCGAAAACGGCGCAGCAGCGCGGTCTGTGACGCGTATTGCTCCCAGCAGCCGCTACGGCCGCAGTTGCAGCGGCGCCTGCCGCCAGGGATCGCAACGTGCCCAAACTCGCCGGCGCGCCAACTCGCTCCGCGATGAAGCCGGCCATCGAATACAATCCCCACACCAACGCCGTGGGATACCGACACAAACGCCAGGCTCTCTCCGCGTGGGCGCGGCCGGCAGTAGGTCTCGCCCAGCGCCGCGGCGTTGGCTTCATTCTCGAAGAGTACCGGTAGCGGCAGGCCGAACTCGCTGAGCAAAACGCCGGACATGAAGAGGTTTGGCGCTACTACCAGCACGCCGCGCTCGGTATCGACCACACCAGGCAGGCTCACCCCAACACCAATCGGGTCCGCCGCAGCTGTCGATCGCGACTGCGCCAGCCACGCCAGCTCCTGCTCGACGCGGTCGACAACGGCGCGGCGCAGACGCTGCGCGGACAACGGTCCGGGCAGCGCAGAACTGCGGCTGTGCAGCGTTACCAGGTCGAGGTCGCAGGTCAGCACCTGGATAGTGCCGGGCCAGACCGCTACGCCAACCGCCAGCACCGCACCCGGCTGGAAGGTGTAGCGCAGCGGCCGCCGGCCGCCCGATGATTCGGCGTAGCTATCGGCGCGTACCAGTCCGGCATTGGCAAGCGACCGCAGCTGAGCGGTTACCGTCGGTACACTCAGCGCCAACAGACGCGCGGCTTCCGAGGCCGTCAGCGCACGTTGGCGGCGCAGCAGCTCCAGCAGCCTGGATTCGGCGGCGGTCAACTGCAGTGCGGACACCGGGACGGTCAGATGTAGCGATTGATGATCGCTTCGAGCATCTCGCGCCGGCCTGAACGGTTGCTGATCTGATCGTGCTCCATCGCGTACGTTTCGAGCTCTGTAAACCCCACCGAGCCATCGACAATCTGCTTGCCGATTCCTTCACCAAAACTCTTGTAGCGCTCGGCGATGAACTCTTCGATCTCACCAGCGGAGAACAGCCTGTGCGCAACCTCCAGCGCGCGCGCGTAGGTATCCATGGCTGCAACGTGGCCGATGAAGATATCGTCGGGCTCAAAACTCGGGCGCCGCAGCTTGGCGTCGAAATTGAGGCCGCCCGGTTCGAGTCCCCCGGCCTTCAGCACCTCGTAGAGTACAAATACCGCTTCATAGATGTTGGTAGCCATCTGATCGGTATCCCAGCCAAGCAGGTAGTCACCCTCGTTGGCATCCAGGCTGCCGAGCACACCGTTGATGCGCGCGGTGTAGATCTCGTGCTGGTAGGTGTGTCCGGCAAGGATCGCGTGGTTCTGTTCGATGTTGATCTTGAAGTGATCCATCAGATCGTACTTGCGCAGGAAGTTCAGGCACGCCTCCACATCGGAGTCGTACTGGTGTACGGTTGGCTCTTTGGGCTTGGGCTCGATCAGGAACTGCCCCTTGAAGCCGATCTGTCTGGCGTAGTCCACCGCCATGTGCAGAAAACGGGCCAGGTTGTCGAGCTCGAGTCCCATGTCGGTATTCAGCAACGTATCGTATCCCTCGCGTCCGCCCCAGAAGACGTAGTTCTGGCCGCCGAGGTAGTGGGTCACCTCGATTGCCTTCTTGACCTGCGCAGCGGCGTAGGCAAAAACCTCGGCGTTGCACGATGTTGCCGCGCCGTGCACATAGCGCGGATGGTTGAACAGGCAGGCGGTACCCCACAGCAGCTTCTTGCCGCTGCTGCCGATCAATTCCCTGGTCTGCTCGACAATCTGATCGAGATTCTTGTTGGTCTGACGCAACGTTTCGCCCTCGGGGGCAATATCGCGATCGTGGAAACAGAAGTACGGCACTTGTAGTTTTTCGAGGATTTCGAAACAGGCCCGCATGCGCGCCCGCGCCTGTTCCATCGGATCGCTAATCGAGAGCCACGGCCGCAGATTAGCACCAACGCCAAACGGATCGGACCCGGTACCGGTCATAGTGTGCCAGTACGCCACCGAGAAACGCAGGTGCTGCTCCATCGTCTTGTCGCCAACCTTCTTGTCGCTTTGATAGAACTTGAACGCCAGCGGGTTCCTGGACTCCGGCCCTTCAAACGGGATTCTTGGTATGTCGGGAAAAAACTCGTTCATCATGCTGTCCTCCATGGCTCATGATACACCCGCTCGGGGCAAACCGCAATAAACTTTCTAAAAACCTTTTATGAAGTCTGACTCGCTATCGCGAATCCGTTATTGACTGGTGCCAAAAATGTGCTTTTGGACCCCGCCGTGGGCACCCGCCGGAGCTGCAGCCTGAGGCCGTGGCATAGCGCACGGCAAGGGGTTGTGGGGACCGGTTCTGTGGTGTGAAGCAGCGCTAAGCTGCCAGATGCGCCGGCAGCGCCCGCGGGGCAAGCGCAACCCGGGT
>SKLB01000206.1 GCA_007123465.1 Spirochaetales bacterium | reverse complement strand
GGATCTTCTCATTACGCCGATGTCTTGATATCGTGAGATGATGACCGTCGCACGAGCCCGATTTCTCGCCACTGTCCTTCTGTTTGCCGTTACACGCGTGGTGTCAGGCGGGCAGCCGGTGACCATTGCGACCGTACAGTTTCGCGTGACCGAAGAGACGTTTGCCTCGGTCGAGACGTTTCGCTGCGCTGTCGAGCAGATCGTTGACCGGGCGGTGAGCGAGTATAGCGCTGACATCGTGATCTTCCCCGAGTACCTCAATGTCTTTCTCATAGCGTCGCGCTTTTCCCGAGCGGTGGAGCAGGCATCAACGGTAGGCGATGCGTTACGCCGCATCACTGTCGAGCAGGCCTCCGCCGACCCCCACGCACTGATGCAGTCGGCGGCAGACACGGTCTCCGGGGCGGCAATGGAGATGTGGGCCGAGATCGCCGTCGCCTACGGGGTGACGATCGTGGGCGGGACGTTTTTCGTACTCGAAGATCAACCGGATGGTCTCGAGCTGCGCAACCGGCTTGTGGTGTTTGCTGAGGACGGTACGGTCGCCTATAAACAGGACAAGGTCTACCTTACCGATGTAGAGCGGTTCGATCTGGGGATACGTCCCGGCAACATCGATGATGCCGAGCCGGTCGAGCTCGAAGGGCTGTCGGTCGGTTTCACAATTTGCCGGGACAGCTTCTTCGACACCTGGCACGAGCCGCTGGAGGGCAGCGAGCTCTGGGTCGACCTGCGTGCCAACGGCGAGCGTTTCTCCGACGAGGTGCGGCAGCGATTCCGCCGCAGCTTGCCGCAGCGCGTGCGGCAGACCGACGCAATAGCCGGCGTGAACGCAACACTCACCGGCCATTTCCTGGATCTCGTATGGGAGGGGCGCTCGTACGCGGTGGACGAGTCAGGCGTGCGTATTGCAGAGTCTCGCGAGCTCGTGGGCACAGAGATTACGGTTGTGAAACTGGTTCCCGCCGGCAAGGCAACGGATCTCTCCCAGCTGCCGCCGCACTCCGCGGCGCACTTGACGCAACCGGCAACACGTATAATGATAACGCCGCGACCGAGTTCAACGGCGGATCGAAACGAATAGAGGGAGGTGCCGATGGCAAGCCAGATTGCATGGTATCGCACACCGATTGACAAGCAGGTGCTGCGTGAGCTGACTCAGAAGAGTGACCTGAGGGGCCTGGCACACGCGCTGAGCTTTCTGCTGATTTATCTTGCAACCACTGCTATAACGCTCTACTTCTTTTTGAATCAGATGTGGCTGCCGATGGTGATTGCCGCGTACGTGCACTCGATGTTCCACGGCTTTGTGGGTATGGGGGCGTCGGTGCACGAGCTGTCGCATGGGACGGCGTTCAAAACCAAGTGGCTCAACGAGTTCTTCTTCCGCCTGTTCGCTTTTTTGACCTGGAACAGTTACTATCACTTCAAGGAGAGTCACAAGCGCCACCATCAGTTTACCGGCTTTGACGAGCTGGACCGCGAGATACAGCCGGAGCCGATCCCGTTTACCAGAGCGCAGGTGATAGGCTGGTTCACCTTCGACTGGGTACACTTCAAGAACATCATCGGGACCAATATTGCCCACGCGATGGGAAACACCGATGTGGACTTCTTTTTCTGGTGTCCGTTGTTGAGCAGAGAGAACATCAAGACCAGGAAGCTGATCGGCTGGGCCCGCTTCATGATTATTGGACACCTGCTGCTGGTGGCGCTGTTCGTTTACTTCGAGCTCTACATACTGATTTATACGGTTACGTTCGGCTATTTCTTTGCCACCTTTCTGGTGCACGGCTGTGAGATACAGCAGCACTCGGGGCTGACGCGCAACGTCCCCGACTGGAGAGTAGTGGCGTACACGGCGGACTTCGGCCCGGTGATGTCGTTTCTGTACTGGAACATGAACTACCACGCCGAGCACCACATGTACTCAGCGGTGCCGTTCTACAATTTGCCCAGGCTGCGTAAGGCGCTGGAACCCGATATGCCCACGCCGATCAAGGGCTACTTCCGTGGCCTGAGGCACGTGTTGCGTATGAAGCGCAAACAGAAGCAGGATTCCGAGTTCCGCTACCTGCCGGAGTTCCCCGCCACCGCCACCCCGCCTAAGCTGGCGTAAGCCGGCGGGCTGTCTCGAAGCACTCGTGCGCTACTTTCAACAGCGCCAGTGCATCGAGCCATCGATCGCCGTCTTCCAGCCAGCGCCCGTCACTGCTGCGGTAGCGTCTGGCGTAGTTGATAGAGGAGCAAAGTAGCTCCGGGGCAAAGATCAGGTAGTCACCGGCTCGGGCGCCCTGCAGAAACCCGCTCATTGACCGTGTCCACATCTCTCGATAGTGCTGCATGGCAAGGTCCATGCTGGGGTCGGCCAGCGGCACCTGCATCGCGCCGCTATTGCCTACGCGCGCGTGGATGAAGAATATGCGCTGCAATACCGGTTGCAGTAGCTCCAGTTTATTGTCAAAGTCTCCGTAGACCATCTCGCTTCCGGTGTACCAGTGGCTGAAGTCACCGTTGAGTCGCACATCCGGCACCTTCTCTATCATCTGGAGTGTGCGCCACGGGTCCTGGGTTATGGTGGCACGGTGGGTCTCTATGTAGAGCGGAATGCCAAACTGCGCCGATGCATCGACTACGACCTGGGCCAGTTCCGCTACTTTGGAATCGTTCTCGAATCCCCAGCCGATGTGCATGGTGCCGCAGTCGTAGCCCGCCTGGCTCCAACGTCGAGCGCAGGCGATGATTTCATCCGCCGTGTTGGCCCGGCCGAGGGTGGCTGCGCCGAGCCCGTAGCGGCGGTATTCATCGGGATTTTCACTCTGGACTCCGTGGTAACCGCTCTGCGCCAGAGCCGGCGCCAGCGAGGACGGCTCTCCGGTGGGCGCCTCTGACCAGCTCGGCAGGTCTTCCAGCGTAGCGAGGTTCAGGTAGAAGCGCAGGCGCGGAGGTGCCGCTGATCCGTCACTTGTCCGCTGTACAGGCGCGTCTGATTCACGCATGGCTCATAACTCCCCAAACCCCATGAGGTGCACTGCTGTGATGCTCATTGCGGGGCGGCAGCGGGCGGTGGTCGGGCCCTAAATCACGGCGCGGCAAATGTGGCACGGAGCAGGCCCGATAGTCAACACGCCCATTGACGAGAGGGCCGAACTGGTCGTAGAATCGGCAAATATACATTGGCTAATCCATTAATGTAAGGGGAACCAGATGGTGCAACAACACGCCGCACAAGACACAAATACGCCGAGCGGATCCACGCTGGCAGTCCTGCTGCTGTACGGCGGCGTCTGGGGGCTGATGGAAGCTACCGTCGGGTTTCTGCTGCACCTGATCCCGCGATTTGCTCCGGTTCCGCCTCTTGCCGGCATGGTCCTGTTTCCAGTCGGTGTGCTGTTTATGCTGGCCGCGGTCCACGCCTCCGGCAAGCCGGCAGCGGCTGCGGGCGTTGCCGCGGTTGCGGCTGCCATAAAGGCGTCATCGGCGCTGCTGGCACCGATCCCGTGGTTGTTTGTGCAGAACCCGGTACTCTCGATCCTGCTCGAGGGCCTGGTGGTCTGGGGCCTTGTTGCGGCCTTCGCCTTTCAGCGTCGTTCTGCGCGCAGCTTTCCACTCGCTGTAACCGCCGCGGTCTCCTGGCGCCTGCTGTTTATCGCGGCACACGTTGTCTTCGGGATTCAGTGGGGTCTGCTTGCGCGTGGAGTTCCCGCGGTCCTGCAGTTCGTGCTGCTTGATTCGCTGGTCAACGGCGTTCTGATCACCGCGCTGTTGAGTGCAGACCTGCCACGCAAGCTGCATGTGCCTTCGTCGGCCCTGTTGCGTCCGGTTCCCCTGGGGGCTGTGCTTGCTCTGGCTGTAATGGCGGAGTATATCACCAGTATCGTCTGACACGCGGCACGTTGTCCGGTGTGTCCTGCGCCGGCGTGCTCTACCGGCGGTCGGCGTTACGCGACGCAGCCCCGCCGGCGGCTTGAGCGATTCGCCGGCGTTCCACGGCCAGAAACTCTTCAATCCAGCGGAACAGATCAAGGTAGAGCGCCGGCGCCGCTTTGTGCTCTGCGTCGGCTACCAGCCGCGGCAGCCAGTCAAGGTGCTGATCGATAAACAGCAGCTGGACGGCGGGTTCTGCCGCTTCGACCAGCAGTCCCATAAACTCAAGCTCCAGGACCAGATGATCCGGGCGGTCGGCATACATTGCGGGCAGCTCAAAGCCGATCTCGCGGTACACCTGGTAGAGGTGTTGTGCGGAGTCGCCCTGCAGCAGCCCGGTCTCGCGAGCAAACGGCATCTCGCAGCTCGAATCGGTTGTCCAGACCTTGTAGACCGATTCCACCGGCACGATGAGAGGATTGGCCGGGGGCATCGTGTTGTTGTAGATACGGCGCCATTGGTCATATGAAGGAAATGCGGCCGGAAGCCAACTCTGCGGAATTGCCGGCCTGGTTCCGTCTGACACGTCCAAGCTGTCCCAGACGCGAGCGGGGTTCCCCGCCATAATCTCCTGATGCACCGAACGCGTTGGCGGTTGCATCAGGCCGCTGAACATTGCGTAGACCGCGTTCAGGGCCTCGGGGTTCTGCCTGGTCTGATCTGCGTGTGGCATTGCGCGTATCCCGTCAGAATTCAGGGCTCCGTAGTTGCTACGGAGCCTCTCTCTGATACTGGTCTTTGTTGCCGGAAGGCTAGAAGCTGAAGCTGGGGTCTCCAAAAACGCGGTTCTCACCGGCATAATCGCGGATCCCCCCGACATTATGTACGTTCTCGTACCCGATGGACTCAAGCGCCTGCTTCACGTAGCCCGACCGCGCTCCGGACAAACACATCAGAAAAATCTCCCGGTCCTTGGCTCCGAACAGATCCTCGAGCAGAAAGTCATCAATGACGTTTGTTCGACGGAAGTTCCAGCCATCATGCCGAACCACTGCACGATCTTCGAGGAACTCAAAGAAGGAGATCACTTCAAAGCCGTCGATCCAGCCGTCGGTGTACTTGTCGGCAACGTTGCGGAAATCGACGTACTTCGCGGCCGGCCGGTCAAGGAAGCCGTCGATGTTGTCCATGTTCACACCGGCGACCGGCAACGCCTTCACGCCGCGCCACGTTCCGTCACCCGCGACACGATTTGGTCCGGTGTAGTCACGGAAACCACCCGCGTTGATCAGCGTGGTCCATCCCAGGTGCGACAGCGCCGCGAAAACGTACTCGGCCCGTACTCCCGCCTGGCAGATTCCCACGAGGGTGCGGTCCTTCGGCCCAAAGAGCCGCTCCAGCATCGCTTCGTCAACGATGTCACGAGGTGTGAAGTTCCAGCCGTCGTGGCGCACCAGCGCGCGGTTTTCCAGGTAGTCAAAGAACGGAACGATTTCAAAGCCCGCGAGGTAGCCACCTCGCATCGCGTCGTCGAAGTTGCGGAAGTCAACAAACCTTACGTTGTCGGCCATGAGATACCGATCGATGGAATCCATGGTGATGTTCTCCGAGCCCGTAACTGGCCGCTGCTGCGCGAATGCCTGCCCGGCAAGTGCGCCGACCAGCAAGGCTGCAATGAGAAATACGGCGATTCTTTTCATTGTGTAGCTCCCTTTTCCTGTTCCGTTACCGGCCCGGGCGTTTCTGTGTATACCCACGTATGGACAGAACCTGACTCCTGATTCCAGCGCGAAACAGCATATGTGTTTGTGTTCTCTCTGCGTCCTGTTGTTGCGTTGAGGGCGTTGCATCGAGACGTTTTCGGTCATTTTATATCGGTTTGATCAGAATTGCAAGCCGGAATTGGTAAGAATTGGATTGCGTTCTGCCAGATTAGCGGTTAGTATATCGGTGAATCAAGCAAGACTCGAGACTCATTGCGGGTTAGAGGGGTCCGGGGGACTATTATCGCCAGGCGTCAACGGTTGGCATGTGTCCCAGGTAAAGTGATTGTAAGGAGAATCGCATGACGAAGATTGACCGTCGGGCGTTCATCAAGTACTCAGCTGCAGCCGGCGCCGCCACGGCGTTTGCCGCGAGCGGCATCTCAGCCGGCGCGCAGGAGATATCGCGCACGCAGCAGGGCCAAAGGATGGCGCTGTTGATGGATAACAGCCTCTGTGTCAACTGCCAATCGTGCAGAGTAGCCTGTCAGAACGAGAACTCGTTGCCGGTCAGCGAGAAGTACATACGCTTTGACTACGTGGACAGCGGCACGTGGCCTGACGTTACCCACCATGTAAACCGCCACAGCTGCCAGCATTGTGCGGACGCACCGTGCGTAGATATCTGCCCGGTGGAAGCGCTCTTCAAAGGTCCGCAAGGATTTACCCATCTGGACTTCGAGGCCTGCATCGGTTGTGGCGGTTGCCTGATGGTCTGTCCGTTTGAAGTTCCGGTCATCTCTGAAGAACCTGCCAGCGGTAAGCCCAAGATGTACAAGTGCACCGCCTGCCGGCACCTGATCTCGCAAGGCAAGAAGCCGGCATGCGCTACCACCTGCATTACCAACGCCGTCGATTACGGCCCGTGGGACGAGATGCTGAGCAAAGCAGAGAAGCGCGTTGAGGCGCTGCGCAAGCAGTATCCGCAGGCCAGCGTGTACGGCAAGACGCAGCAGGATGGGCTGGGACTCCTGCTGATCCTGCGCACCCCGGCGCAAGAGTATCCACACCTCATTTAGCTAGCGCAGAGCATTACAGGGAGAGATCGTATCATGGGTATCGACAGGAGAACATTTCTGAGTCACACCGCCAAAGCCGCGGTTGCGGCGGCGGCGTTGGGCGTTATCGATATGCGTGTCTGGGCGCAGACCGTACAGGATGCACCGGTCGTGAAGAAACCGTCACTGTGCAATATGTGCACCAGTGAATGCGGTATGCACATTCACGTCAAGAATGGGCGTCCCTGGAAGGTTACCGGACATCCGGATCATCCGGTAAGCCGTGGGAAGCTCTGCCCACGGGCGCATGCAGGCCTGCACTGGATCTATGATCCGGCACGAGTCAAGACGCCGCTGAAGCGGGTTGGTGAATGGCAGTTTGAACCGATCAGCTGGGAACAGGCTACGGACCAGATCAGCGATCAACTGAAGCGCATCATCGCCGAGCACGGAACCGAGTCGGTGTTTGGAGCGCAGTATCCGCGTACAACCGGCTCGCTCTATCTGAACCGGCTGATGCATGCGCTGGGAGTGAGCACAACCCAGTCGCACGAAGCCACCTGTCAGGCGGGACGCAGGATCGCCATGTCGCATACCTTTGGCGCCGCCTTTGACGCAGACTGGGAAAACAGCGACTACCTTCTTTTCATAGGACGCAATATGGGAGAGGCGGTGCGCACCGCGTCGGCCACGGCCTTTGCAAAAGCCATCGAGCGCGGGGCCAAGGTGGTCTGTGTTGACCCGCGCCTCAGCCAGAGCGCGGCAATTACCGAGTGGGTTCCCATTAAACCGGGAACCGACCTCGCCCTCCTGCTTGCGCTGTGTAACGTGCTGGTAACCGAAAACCTCTTTGACCGGCAGTTTATCTCTAATCACACCAACGGGTTTGTCCCGTTCAGAAGGCATGTCGTTCAGTACTCGCCGCACTGGGCGGAGGAGATCACCGGTGTCCCCGCCGAGAAGATCCGTCAGATCGCGCACGAAATGGCCGCTGCGGCACCGCACTGTGCCGTGGATACCGGATGGAAGGCGGCGGTGGGATCATGCTATGCCAACAGCACCGACACCGGGCGGGCGGTGGCCTACGTCAACGGACTGCTCGGCAATATCGGGCAGCGCGGAGGCATCAGCGTCCCGCCGGGGGTGGTATTCGCGACTCCTCAGTTCCCCGCGCCTTCAGCGCCCACGGCCCCGCGCAACGACGGCGTTGGTACCGAGTATCCGTTGGCGTCCGCCGAATCCGGACTGCCGCACCTGACTATGCAGCGCGCCAAGGAAGGCAAGGTAAAGGCGGGCTTCATTCGCCATTTCAACCCGGTGCGCTCGTTCCCGGATTACGATCACATGCGCGCCGGAATGCGCGCCCTTGACCTGCTGGTGGTGTTTGAGACGCACATGTCGGAGACCGCCATCGAGGCCCACTATATTCTGCCCGAGCCCAGCTTCGCGGAACGCGAGGAGGTGGTGAAGGCGGTCGGTGATACAGTCGCTATGCGAACCAAGGCCATCGATTCGGTGCATCCGCAGACTAAGAGCTTTGACGAGATCATTACCATGCTTGCCTACAAGCTGGGAGTGGGCGAGTATTTCAGCTTCACCCTCGACCAGTGGAACGAAGCGCTGCTCGCGGATCAACCATTCAGTCTGGCCGACCTCAAACGGGCCGGTACGCTGGCGGCAGAAGTCTCAGACGAACCGGTTCTGCCGGCTGGATGCGGCAGCCTGATACCGCCTGAACAACAGGCGCCCAAGGAGCGTCCGCGCGCATTCCTGGTCTCCGGCGGGGACAGAAACCCCGTACCGCAGCTGTTTACCCCCTCGGGACGGTTTGAGTTTTACAGCCAGCGATTTGCCAACGCCGGATTTGAGCCGATCGCGAAGTGGTACCCGCCGAAGACCGGTCTCGATCTCGGCAGTGCCGAGTTCCGGGTTGTTCACGGTAAGCAGGCATACCATTCACACGTCGCAACCAATAACATTCCGATTCTGGCCCAGATCACCAAGGATTATGACACTAACCGGCTGTGGATGAATCGCTCGCGCGCTGAACAGCTTGGCATCTCGGACAATGACACCATTCGCATGCGCGCCAGGAACGGTAGAACGGCGGAAGCACGTGTCATGGTAACCGAACGTGTGCATCCGGACATGCTGTTCTCGCCGGCGGGATACGGCAACCGTACGCCGTACTACAAGACATCCAAGGAGTTAGGCGGCTTCAATCCGCATGATCTGGCGGAGTACCAGCATGAAACTATTTCGGGTCACACTATGATGAGCGAGCTGATTGTGGAGGTCGAGCGCGCCTGAATCATTCATGGCTCATAACTCCCCAAAGCTCATGTGCTGAATGTAGGCGTTTTGAAAGCTTGGCGAACTGGACAGCTCGATATAGCGCACGTTCTGTGAGATAAGGCTGCACTGCCGTGATACGGCGCGTGAGGTGATGCTCATTACCGTGCCGATTCCGGCGGCGTTGCCCAGAACCTCGATGCGGCCGCGCACCTGTTGCGGAATCAGGCCCACCGCCAGTGCGCTCTCGGGGTTCATGTAGCTGCCGAACCCGCCGGCCAGGTAAACCGTGGCTACGTCGCTGACCTGCACTTGTGCGTCTGTCAGCAGCGTATCGATGCCGGCGGCAATCGCGGCTTTGGCCAGCTGCAGTTCGCGCACATCGTGCTCGGTCAGATAGATCG
>SKLB01000319.1 GCA_007123465.1 Spirochaetales bacterium | reverse complement strand
GTGGCGGTCAGCATCCGGAACATCACCTGCATGGCCAGTGATGGATGGCTATCCAGCAACGTGTGAAAATCGTGTTCGGTCAGAGCGTAGAGCACCGCATCGCTGCGCGCGTAGCAGCTGGCAGAGCGTGGAGCGTCTTCGAAGACCGACATCTCACCGAAGAAATCTCCGCTGCCGAACGACGTGATATCGATTTCCTGACCATCGGGAAGGCTGACGGTAATCGCGCACACACCCGAGCGCACGATGTAGAGCGTTTCACCGCGGTCACCTTCGCGGAAGAGCTGCTGCCCGTTCTTCAACTCAACTGGTGACAGCAGCGCGGCGATGCGCGAGCGCTCCTCGGAGCTCAGATTGGCAAAGATAGCCACATTTTGCAGGAAGGAACCGATATCGTTGGCCTGACTCACGACGGCGCCTCCAGCTGCAAAATCCGGTCACCGCCTGCCGCGCGCGCTTCAAACAGCAGCGCGTGTGTATCGGTTACCAGGTTGTCGGTCCGGGCGCGGTGCTCCGGGTAGCAGCCTATAGCGAAGCTGGCGGTGACCGAGACCGCTGCGCCGTCGGTGCAGTCGGTAATATCCATTGCGCGCACGGAATCGCCCAGATCTCGAGCCAACGTGGCGGCCGCTCCGGCGTCCTGGCCCGGAAGGAGTGCCGCCAGCTCGTTGCCGCGGTAGCGGATTGCCACACGAGGATCCTTCATGGCGCGGCCAAATATGGTTGCCAGGCGCTTGAGCGTTGTATCACCGGCCTCGTGCCCGTAGCTATCGTTGATTTCCTTGAAATTGTCCGGTTTCATCATCAGCAGCGTGAAGCCGTTCTGCGGACTTTTGCGATACGATGCCAGCTGCTCCTTGAGAAACGCGGCGTTATACAGACCGGTCAGCTTGTCAAAGAAAACCTGGCGACGAAGCTCGCGCACCCACGGGGTATTGTCGCTGATAAGTTTGTTGGTGGAACGCAATCTGCCGGCAACGTTTCCCAGCAGTTTGAACAGAATCTGCGCCGACGTCTCGGGGTTCCCGTGCAGCACCTGCTCAAAATCACGATTGTGCGCTGGGAAACGCACCAGCCGGCTGTCGGTTGCCGCTATGGCGTACGCGCTGCGCGCAGTGTGCGTCAGCAGATCGAGCTCACCAAAGCCCTCACCGGCGATGAAGCGGGCGAGCTCGCGGCCCGACTCGGCATCGAGTTCTGAACGAATGACTATTTCGCCGCTCTCAATGACATACAGGTGGCTGCCGCTCGAGCCTGGTTCAAAAACAACCGAACCCGCACTGAAGTCGACAACCTCGCTTGCTTCGCTGACCAGCGTGAGCTCGTTCCCGCTGAGCGATGCGAAGAGATCTGTGCTGCGTAACAAACGGGCCGTCTTGCCGGTGCCGGTGCCAGTTGTCCGACTCAGAGTTTCCTCCAATCGACAGTGTGTTGCCCTATAGAGTAGCACAAAAGTCACAAAAACTCGACGATTTATGCAATCTATTGCGATCTACCGGTCGTCTTCTGCATCTGCACGGCGCGGCACCTCAATTTTATACTGTTTGATCTTATTCAGCAGTGTCCGGCGGCTGATGCCGAGCTCTTCAGCCGCGTTCTGGCGGTGCCCCTCGTGGCGCAGCAGCGCTGTATGGATCATTTCGCGCTCCATATCCTTCAGCGTGCCAACCGGCGATTGTTGAACGGCCGCGGTACCGTTGGCGTCTGGCAGCGTGAAGTCAGCGGCGTGAAGCGTCTCACTCTCGGCCAGGATCACCGCGCGTTCGATCATGTTCTCCATCTCGCGCACATTGCCGGGAAATCGGTACGACTGCAGCTTGCGCAGTGCCTCGGGTGCTATCTCGGTTACCTGAGATCCGGTACGGTCGCGCATGACGCGCAGGAAATGACGCGCAAGTACCGGGATGTCCTCGGGGCGATCACGCAGCGGCGGCAGATGAATGCGGATTACGTTCAAACGGTAGAACAGATCCTCACGAAATCGGCCGTCGGCTACGCGCTGCTCGAGATCGGCATTGGTGGCGGCGATGATGCGAACGTCCACCGGTATCACTCCGGTACCGCCGAGGCGCTGGATTTTGCGGTCCTGGATGACGCGCAGCAGCTTGACCTGCAGCTGCATCGGCATGTCGCCGATTTCGTCGAGAAACAGTGTGCCGGAAGAGGCGGTCTCGATCATGCCGCGCTTGCGCGTCTCGGCGCCGGTAAAAGCGCCTCGTTCGTAGCCGAACAGCTCGCTCTCAACCAGATTTTCGGGCACCCCGCCGATATTGATCGGCACAAATGGACGGTCCGCGCGCTTCGACAGGGCGTGAATGCGGCGCGCCATTACTTCTTTGCCGGTCCCGCTCTCGCCGGTCAGCAGCACCGTGGCGTCCTTGGGGGCAACCTTGTCAGCCAGGGCGTAGATTTCACGCATCGCCGGGTTCTCGGTATCGGTGAAGCGCTGCTCATCGTTCAGCAGCGAGGCGCGCGTGCGCAGGATATGGTCTTCGATAGTCCGTTGCACGCGCAGCAGCAGCTCGGTGGGGTCAAACGGCTTGACCAGATAGTCTCCGGCGCCCTCCTTGATGGCGGTCACCGCATCCTCGATGTCCCCGTAGGCCGAAATCATTACCACCGGGATCTGGCGCCCTTCGCTGCGCAGCCAGCGCAGCAGGGTCAGCCCATCCATTCCCGGCATGCGCAGGTCGAGGACTACACCGTCAAAGCTCTGTTCAACCAGCAGTTTCTGCGCCGCCAGGCCGTTCTGAGCCTCGGCGGTCTCAAAACCCTCCATGCGGAAGAAATCGACTATCGATGTGCGGATGTTCTTCTCGTCGTCAACGATCAGCAGTCGCACGCTCGTTCTCCTTTCTCAGCGTAATGCGGAACTCGCTGCCCCCGCCGGGGCGGTCGTGCAGCTCGATACTGCCTCCCATCATGGTCAGAAACTGTCGCGTGATCGCCAGTCCGACGCCGCTTCCGCCGCTCTTGGTGGTGAAGAACGGATCAAAAATCCGGTCGCGATCTTCCCTGGGAACTCCCGCTCCGCGATCGGCGACAGTGACGCTGGCGTGTCGTCGGTCCTCGGTGACGGCAATCTCCACGCACTGATCGCCCTGATCACCGGCCATACTCTCGCCCGCGTTCTTGATCACATTTTCGAACACCGAGCGCAGCCGTGCGCGATCGAAAGCCACCGTCACAGGGTGCTGCGGCAGCTCGAGGCTGACCTCGAACTCGAAGCGCTGCGCCAGCGACTGCAGCAAATCCACGATGTCCACCGCTTCAACGTTGCCGGCACCGCTCTGCAGAAAGTCACGTACCCGGTCAACCAGCAGTGCGATACGGCCTATCTCCTCATCGAACACCTCAAGCGAGCTGTGATATCCTTTGGGAAGTTTGCGCTTGAGCACGGCGTTCTGAATCTGGATTGCGCCCAGCGGGTTGCGGATTTCGTGAGTAAGCGTGCGGGCCGCTGCCCCCAATTGCACCAGGCCGCGCTGTTTCTGTTCCTGGATCTGGTACGCCTGCACCCGGCGGTAGAGCGTCCACACCAGGGCCAGCAGCAGAAAAAAGCTGACGGTCAGCCCCGACCAGTAGAATGTCCGCGCGCGGAACTCGCTGCGATACGATGAAATATCGTAGTCCAGCACGATGAAGCGGCGGCTCATGCGCGCCTCGGGCGTTGAGTTCTCCTGAGTCTCGGGGCGGCGTGAACGGCCTTCCGTATAGGACATGGTCCCCACTACGCGCAGCAGCCGCAGCGTATTGCCGTCGATAATTGTCTGATACGGGGCGGGATCGTTGACTACCGTTGGCGGCAGGACTGCTGGAACAGAACCGCGCACCATCAGCGGACTTCCGTCCGAAGAGTAGACGCCGAACCCACGCACCGTGTCGGGAAACTGATCATCTGAGATGTCGCCCTGGTGCTGGAATACCTCCATTGCCGCGGCCGCCATGCGTACCGCCTGGTATTCCATGAAGAGGTGATCGTGATCGCGGCTGCGAAAGATGAACGAGAGCAGTCCTATCGTTACCAGCACTACCAGAAGTGAAACCAGCGAGATGAACAGGATTTTGTCGCGCTGCAGGCTCTCCATAGTTCTCTTACATGATAGCGCAAATATAAAGGTGGTGCAGGCCCTGCAGAAAGGACCTGCACCTGAGAGAACGGAAGAAGGAGTGTTATCTCTCCCGGCCTACCGCCGGGCGCCACGCCCTCCCGGGAGGAGAAGGGCGCGACGCCCGCTCCGCCGTTTTGGCCCACAGCGGATGCTGCGTGAAGCGGCACGTACACATAGTATAGCAGGAAGCGTGCCAAGCTGGCGCGATGCTCCGCGTGAAACAGCGATTATCCGGCGCGTCTTGGCCGTTTCTGCCCGGTTTCGGCGTGCCTGGCACCGCTGTGCGGGCTATTCTTCGGTTGTCGTGGGAAAAAATTGCGCGATGCCGAATTCGGGGACATTTTTGCGCGTTTGCTCACGCCGCCCCTGCGGTTCTTGACAGCCGCGCGCAACCACTCGTACTCTGTAAACGGATGCGGAGGCTGCAATGCTGTATCGAAGATCGCTGCCGGCTATCGCTATGCTGACGCTCACGCTGGCGCTGTTTGGGCCAGTGCCGCTGCCCGCCGAACAGCAGGAGCCGCTCAGCGCAGCTGAACTCGATCGCTTCATCGGAGACTGGCCCGCCTTTGTGGCGTGGTCCGAGGCCGCCGATGATGAGGCAACCCCCGAGCGTTGGCTTCGGGATCGCGGCTGGCTGGCCGAGCGCTTCTTCTACGTTACCGCCCGGGTCAGTGCCGGGCTTGTAGAACTCGAATCCGGCGGACGCGGGGCGCAGGCCGGCGGCGGGTTCGAGCAGCAGCGAGCCGCTATTCAACAGAGTCCGCACCTCAGCGCCGAGCAGAAAGAACAGCTGATCGAACGGCTTGACCGGCAGCGTGACGGGACCGCCGAATCGGCGGTAGCGTCTACCGGACGACAACCGTCGGCCGCTGAACTGGCACTGATCGAATCCCGGCGCGACAAACTGCAGCAGATTCTCAGAATCGACTACTAGGTCAAGTTCAGTCTCAGGTTGACAGGTGGCGCTAAACGCCATAGACTTACTGATAAAATCAAATAGGTACTGTGGTTGCTATCTCGATCGGGGTAGGAGGATCCGGGTGACGTGTGCAGGTGGCAGATTGGGCATTGTCACTCGCTGACGGATAACCGTGAAGCCACGGAACGGGAGTTCCCGATGACCTTACGCACTTTCAAGAAGGGTGTTCACCCTCATGATCATAAAACGCGTACCGCCTCGTTGCCTGTCGAGGACGTACCGATTCCCGAATTGCTGCGTATTCCGGTGGCGCAGCATCTCGGCAAGCCGGCGGTTCCGGTAAAGCAACGCGGTGATGAGGTGATGCCCGGCGAGCTGCTCTGCGACGCCGACGGCTTTGTCTCTGCCAGGGTTCATTCGCCGGTCCACGGTAAGATCAAGAAGATCGTGCAGCAGCCGCTGCCGGCGGGACGCATGTCGGACCACATCGAGATCGCAGTCAACGTGGAAGAGACGCAGGCGCATCAGTGGCAGCGGCGTGAGGTAGATCTGGACGCGCTGGACCGTGACACTGTGGTAGAGGGAATACGCGATGCGGGCATCGTGGGCATGGGCGGTGCCACGTTTCCGACTCACGTCAAGTTTTCACCGCCGCCAACAGCCGAGATCGACACGCTGGTGATCAACGGCGTTGAATGCGAACCGTACCTGACCTGTGATCACCGCCTCATGCTCGAGCGGACCGCCGAGCTGCTCGAAGCGGTTCGCATTCTCAACCGCGGCTTCGGATTCAAGCGCATCCTGTTTGGTATCGAGAGCAATAAGCCGGACGCAATCGAGGCGGTCAGCCGGGCTGCCGCCGAGTTCCCGGATACGCCGATTGAAATTGTGCCGCTGAAGGTCAAGTATCCCCAGGGTGCTGAGAAGATGCTGATCTACGCCGCCTGCGGGCGCACCGTTCCCGCCGGCAAGCTGCCGCTGGAAATCGGCGTGATTGTGGCCAACGTTTTCACGCTGGTTGCCATCGAGGACTGGTTCTTCTGGGGTAAGCCACTGATTGACCGCGTGATTACGGTTTCCGGCGACGGTATCAAGAGTGCCAGGAACCTTCGTGCGCCGATCGGTACGCCGTTTGAAGATCTGGTAGAGGCGTGCGGTGGATTCAACGGAGATGTCGCCAAAGTACTGGTCGGGGGGCCCATGATGGGAGTGGCGCTGCCGACACTCGACTATTCGCTGACCAAGGGCTCATCGGGGTTGCTCTTCCTCACGCGGGCCGAAGTGCCCGCCGAGTCGCCGTGTATTCGCTGTGCGCGCTGCGTCGACGCCTGTCCGATGAACCTGATGCCGTTGAAGCTGGCGGCGTACGCTGAGGCGCAGAAGTTTGTCGAAGCCAAGCAGCACAATCTGAACGACTGCTTCGAGTGCGGATCGTGCGCCTACGTCTGCCCGTCCAAGATCAAGTTGGTGGCCTGGATACGCTACGCCAAGAACTACGTCCGAGTCCATAAACTGTAAAGGAGTTCGATCCGCATGAGTGCTCGAGCTGAAGGATTTATCCTGACCTCCTCGCCTCACGACAGCGCCGCCGATACTACACAGCGCATCATGTTTGCCGTGGTGATTACGCTGCTGCCCGCAATGGTGATGTCGGTATTCTACTTCGGACTGCGGGTGTTGGGGCTCTACGTACTGGCCATTGCCTCCTGCCTGGTTACCGAGTCGCTGACGCGGCGTGCGCGCGGGCGCAGTCCGTGGTCGATTGCCGACGGCAGCGCGGTTGTCACCGCGGTGCTGCTGGTCATGGTCCTGCCGCCGGAGATCTCGCCGATTGCGCTGGTTGTCGGCTGCGTCGTGGCGATCTTTCTCGGTAAGGAGGTTTTCGGCGGCCTCGGCTCCAACGTATTCAATCCGGCGCTGGTAGGGCGGGCGTTTCTCTCGGCGGCGTATCCGGTGCAGATTACCACCTGGACCACGCCCAACCGCGTGTTTGCTTTTCTGCCGCAGGGAATCGACGCGCAGACACAGGCAACGCCGCTGGCGGCGGCCCGATTCGAGGGGATCTACGAGGCGCTGCCCAATCTGCTGTTCGGCCAGATTGGCGGCAGTATCGGCGAGACCGGCTCGATATTCATTGTAGCCGGCGGCATCGCGATGCTGGCGCTGAGACTGATACGCTGGGAGATGGTTGTATCGCTGCTGGGCACTGTCTTTGTGCTGACCGGCATCGCCCATCTGGTTGACCCGGGCAGCTTTGTCGGCCCGGTGTTCCACCTGTTCGCCGGGGGGCTGATGCTGGGTGCTGTCTACATGGCCACCGACATGGTGACCACTCCCTACACCCGCGTGGGCAATGTGATCTTCGGTGTTGGAGCCGGCACGCTGGTAGTGATTATCCGGCTTTTCGGCGGCTATCCGGAAGGCGTGATGTTTGCCATTCTGCTGATGAACGCGGTTACGCCGATTATCAACCGCTACACCGACAACCGCGTTTTTGGGGCTCAGTCGGCTAAAGCCGGGGAAGGCGCTCAATGAGACGAATGATTATCGTATTGACACTGGTTACCGTTCTCTCGGGACTGGTACTGGCTGCAACGTTTGCCTCGCTTTCACCGCGTATTGAGCTTAACCGAGAGCGTGCGCTGCAGGCCTCGCTGGCTGCGCTCTTCAGCGACGTCGATGAACCGCAGTTCGAACAGCTCGAGATCGAGGAGATGGACATTTACCGCGGTGAGGACGCAGAGGGCCGGCTGATTGGTTACGCAGTAGCGGTTACCGCTTCGGGCTACAACGGTCCGATCAGCATGCTGCTGGGGCTAACCCCGGACCTGCAGCAGATCGAGGGGCTGCAGGTGGTCGAGAATCGCGAAACCCCCGGACTGGGCGCCCGGATTACCGAAGAGCAGTTTCGCGAACAGTTTATCGGGCTGGATCCCATGCAATCGATCACAACGATCCGCCACGTGGAGCCCGACCCTGCGGCCAACGAGGTTCAAGCGATTTCGGGAGCTACCATTTCCTCCGAGGCGGTGGTCGATGCAATCAACAGGCGCGCAGAACAGGCGATCGACGCAATCCGCGACGCCGAGGATCGCTAAGGAGCAGCTATGGCCGCAAGATCGATAACCTACGAATTCGCCAAAGGCCTGATAAAGAATAACCCGGTATTTGTGCAGGTGCTCGGGATGTGCCCGGTCCTGGCAGTGACCACGTCCGTGGTCAACGGGGTGGGCATGGGAATGGCCACCTCGTTTGTGCTGGTGTCCGCGGCGCTGATCGGCAGTCTGATCAAGCCGCTGGTACCCTCGGAGGTGCGCATACCGGTCTACGCGGTGGTGATCGCAACGTTTGTTACTATTGCCGACCTGGTGCTGCGTGCGTTTTTTCCGCCGCTGTCGGAAGCGCTGGGGCCCTATGTGCCGCTGATTGTGGTCAACTGTGTGATCATGGGGCGCATCGAGGCGTTTGCCACGCGCAACGGGCCTGGGCCGGCGGTCAGTGATGCGCTCGGCATGGGAGCCGGTTTCACCGCGGCGCTGATGGTACTGGGCGGGATGCGCGAGGTGCTTGGTAGCGGAGCGTTTTTCGGTATCGAGCTGTTCGGTGAAGGGTTCACGCCGCTGCTGGTGATGATCCTGCCGGCCGGGGCGTTCCTTACGCTGGGCGTGTTGATGGCGATCTTCAACGCACTCAAAGAGGGCAGCCACACCGTGCTGATCAGGGCCGAGAGCAAGGCGGAGGCGTAGGATGAGTTTAGTAGTTCTGATTATCTCCGCGGCAATTGTCAACAACTTTGTGCTGACCTACTTCGTCGGTATCTGCCCGTTTATCGGCGTGTCGAAGAAGATCGATGCGGCGCTCTCGATGGGCATCGCGGTCACCTTTGTGATGACCATCACCGCAATCGTGACCTGGATCATCAATCGCTTCATTCTGATTCAGCTGGGACTGCCGTTTCTGGAGTACGTCTCGTACATCGTTGTCATTGCGTCGCTGGTGCAATTCGTCGAGATGTTCATAAAGAAGACCTCGCCGGCACTTTACAAGACGCTCGGCATTTTTCTGCCGCTGATCACAACCAACTGCGCGATCCTGTTTGTAGCGCTGCTGCACACCATGCGCGGCTACGGCTTCATAGAGTCGGTGGTATTCGGGATTGGCGCCGGAGTCGGGTTCACGCTGGCGATCGTAATCATGGCCGGGATTCGCGAGCAGCTGGAAACCGCCGACATCCCAAAGCCGTTCCAGGGTGCAGCTATAACCCTGATTGTTGCCGGGATTCTGGCGCTGGCGTTCATGGGATTCTCGGGTCTGGTAGCGGCGTAACGGAGGAGATATATGGTACTTATTGCAGCGGCGATGATGGGCCTGATCGGGCTCGTCTTCGCGCTTTTTCTGG
>SKLB01000133.1 GCA_007123465.1 Spirochaetales bacterium | reverse complement strand
CCACCTTGCTCTCTTTCAGCAGCGGCAGGCGTTCGTCGATGTCATTTGGCGAAATTGCGGCTCCGACCAGCAGGCGCCCCCCGGAATCGGTTGCGGCGTGCGGAAACTCGTTGTGCTTCTCCAGGTCCTTGACCGTGATCAGGCCGGTCAGACGGTTGTTGCTGTCTACCACCGGCAGCTTCTCGATCTTGTGCGAGTCGAACTTTGCCTTGGCGCTCTCTATGTCCGGTCTTCCAACCTCAACAATCGGATTGGGCGTCATTACGTCGCTGACTTTGAGCGTGTAGTCGCGGCAGAAACGCAGATCACGGCTGGTAATGATTCCACACAGTTTGCCGTCGCAGACGACCGGAAGCCCTGAGATGTGGTAGCTGGACATGATCTCCCACACCTCGTGAACGGTCTGCTGTTGCTCAACGGTAACCGGAGATTCGATAATCCAGTTAAGAAAGCGCTTCACCATGCCAACCTGTCGCGCCTGTTCCGCCGGAGCGAGATTGCGGTGAATCACACCTACCCCGCCCTGCAGAGCCAGCGCAATGGCGAGCCGGTCTTCGGTTACCGTGTCCATTGCCGCTGAGAGTATCGGAATATTGAGCTCGATACCGGGCAGCAGCGTGGTCTTGACCGAAGTCTCGCCGGGCAGAAAATCCGCGTATGACGGAAGCAGAAGTACGTCGTCGTAACTGAGTGTCTCTTCAAGCACCACTGTTCTCCTTGAGTCGCTGCATGATTATTTCATAGCGATCGCAGAGCTCGACGGTTCGAGCTACCGCGCGGCCGCGATACAGCTGCGGATGTGCAAAAAATTCGTCTGCATCATGGTAGCCGACCTGCTTCAGACGCGCCTCAATTGCACTCCACACCTGCTGGTCGCGGCGCAGAACCGAAACAATGCTGCACTCCTCTTGTTGGCTCTGCAGCGTAGCGTGGCGGATGACTTCGTGAGCATCGCTGCGCCCGGCCAGTGCAAGACAGATATACGCCGGTTCAGCCAGCACCATCTGTCCACCGGATTGCAGATTGTGCAGCATCTGCCGGCGATCCACCTCAAGGCGGGTCACAACCGTGTGCATGCGCGCCAGCGCCGCAGCAAACCCGGCCAGAAACTCGACAACAAATCGCGATGAAGCCGAGTTACTGAGATCTCGCTGGTGCTCGGAGATCTGATCCATGTAGAACGTCTGGACCCGCGGCGAAAACGCCTTCCACAGGCTCTTGATGTGTTCACAGTTCCACGGGTTACGCTTCTGCGGCATGGTTGAAGACCCAACCTGGGAGGCCGAGAAGCTTTCGCGAACCTCGTTGATCTCTGTCCGCTGCAGATGGCGCAGGTCGTCGGCCAGGTTGGCTACAATGCCGAATGCGGTATTGATCTCGAGCAGCAGGCGCAGCAGGTATTCGGGCTCAACCAGTTGAGTCGAATACTCCGAAGGCGCCAACCCGAGCTCCTGCAGTATTGATTTCTCAAAAGCCATGGGGTCAGCAGTTACAACCGAGAGCGCGTTATAGGCGCCAACCGCGCCGGCGAGCTTGCCGCGCAGATCGGCGCTACGCACAGCGAGCTGCTGCACGCTCTTGCCCAAACGGGCTACGTACTCAGCGAGCGCGTAGCCAAAAGTAATCGGCACCGCGTGCTGGCCGTGGGTGCGCCCAACCTGGGGGGTAGCGGATTCTTCTCGGGCGCGGGCGATAAGAGCGTTCACCAGCTGTGCGGCAAGCGGGACAATCACGTTCTGCATTGCATCGCGGATGCGCATCGCCTGCGCAGTATCGAGAATATCTACCGACGTGGCACCCACGTGTACCCACGCTGCGAGCCGGGGCGACAGATTGCGCTGTATGACGTTGACCAGCGCGCGGATGTTGTGACGCGTGATCTCTTCTTCGGCGTAGACTTCCTCGGCGCTTATCAGTTCGGTCAGGGCGGCAAGTTCCTGCTCGGCCTCGGCGTTAAGCTGATCAGCTGCCCGCAAATGGCCACGCAGCAGCGCCGTCTCAACCGCCAGACAGTAGCGTAGCGAGGCGCGCTCACTGAGATGCTCTGCCAGCTGATCAAAAAGCTCGCGGTTTGCCTGATAGTAGCGATGATCAAGCGGTGAGATATTCTCGAAGATGCCGCGGGCGTCCATACAGCATCATGACCAAAGCGCCTGCTTTTGTCAAACAGCGCTGGAAACTCGGGTTGATTTGCGAGATAATGGGCCCTATGAGACGCTACGCATTCACCGTTACCGCTTTTCTCACGCTATCGCTGCTGGTGTCGTGCTCGCAGCAGCAATCGACCGCATCCGGTTCAGGTGGTCCGCGGTTCATTGTTCCGGAAGCCGGTGAAGGCGTAACGCTGTCCTCGGCTGTTCAAACCCCGATAACCATTCGTGAACGCAGCGGAGCGCACGATCTCAGAGTCTCGCTCTCAAGCGACTTCATTGTCTCGCAGGTGATAGACACCAATCTCGATCAGGATCAGATGGAGGAGCAGATCATCGTATTCAAACGCCGCGATGATCCCGAGGACAGGATACGGTTGTTGGTAGTAGACTTTGACACGGTGCGCAACGCCTACGTGCCAACGTGGGAAGGCACAACGCAGGCCAACAACATGCGAACGTTCGCGCTCTACGTCAACGATGTGATCGGTGATCACGAGATGGAGATAGTCGCTATCGGCATGAACAACGCCGGAGAACAAACCCTTGACCTGTTTCGACGTACCACGGCCCCCGCAGGGGTTGGACTGTACTATGAAAATGTAGCGTCTTTTGTCTCGGATGCAAGCATTGAGATCGAAGAGAGCGACCGTCCCGAGGCGTATGCCTCGCTGCAGACAACCGGACGCAGTTTTCCCATATCGGTGTACAGCCGCAACCGAGATTCGGACAATCCGCTGGATCTGATCAAGACCACCTACCACTGGCGTAACGACCTCGGTGAGTACGTCCGTACGATCGAGGAAGAGATTGCCGGCGCCTCGATTGAAGAGGCTCAGCTGGCAGCGCTCTACGACGGGGCTGCATCGGACTTCGAGTCCTACCTCGCCGGACCGTGGTATCGTTCGATAGCTGAAGACTCGGCCAACGGTTCGGGAGAGATTGCCTACTTCAACCCCAGAACCCGCCGCATCATCCTGTACCGCGGTGAGTCGCAAGAGTCATACTCATGGCTGAACTCCAACCGCACTATCTATCGTTCGGGTCCCGGATTGTGGATCAATCTGCACAGCGAAGCGGTTGAAACCGTGCGCAAGCAAGCGGCGGTTTCGGTGCCGGCAATCGATACAATCTCGCTGAACATTGAAGGCGGCCACGGCTGGAACGGCACCTACCGCCGGCTTACACCGGGACTGCAGCAGAGCATGGTCCAGGAGCGCAGCCGCCCGGCGCGCACGGCAGATCTGCCGCTGTCGGGACTATACAAGAACGAGAGTGGTACCGAGATCCTGTTCACCGGACCGCGTTTCACGATGCGTGAGGGCGGACGGGAACGCACCGGGGGTTACGCGGTGTATCGGGTTCAGGACTACGTGCTCGATCTCAAGTTTCTCGATCCCAACGGCCTGGTATCCGAGAACCGGACGTATCAAATCGAGTTCACTGAAGACGTACAGGATGACCGTGTTGTGCGCACCGTCAAGCTCACGCCCGCGCGGGTACGTTCAAGCGGGATCGAGACAGTCAGCACGCGAACCATCACACTGGAGCAGATAGAAGAACTCACACCCGAAGAACAGTCGGCTGGATGATCAGTGTCGCGCGTAGGCGGCTATTCGTAGAGCAGAAACCCTTCGATCCCGGCGTCTTTCAACGCAGTCATGGTAGCAAGCGCCTGTTGGCGTCCGGTACCGCCGTCCAGCGGCACTACCACCTGATATAGCTGCTGTCCGTTGCGGCTCTGCTGACGTACTTCCGCGGCAAAGCCCGCGTTGCTGATGTCGCGTGCCATATAGGTAGCATTCTCGGGATCGCGAAATGATCCGGTCTGGATCGCGTGTACCGTTGGCTCGGATGATGTCTCTCGCTGCGTCGCCGTGGTGCCGGCAACGGATCCCGCTGCGCCTGACGCAGCACGTAGCGGTAACGCAGATTCCGCCCACGGCAGGGCGACCAGCACCTGCGACGGTGACGGAAGCGGTTCAACCCGCGTTTCGTGCGCCGGACGATCGGTTCGAGCCAGCGCGTACTCAACGCTGTGCGGGTGCTTATCTGCCAGAGCCGTTAACGTCTCTTGCGCCACCTGCTGCAGTTCAAGCTGACGCGCGAGGTCGTAGATGACGTAGAGCTGACCGGGGCGGTCGCGGCCGAGTGGATCCGCAGACGCCGCCTGCCAGACCTCAGAGACGCTACGCGCGGCGGCGTCCTGATCGGCGACGGCCAGCCGGCTGCGCGCCTGAAGCAGCATGGCGTCGCGCTGCCGGCTGGAATCGCTGGCACGCTCGACTACCAACTGTGCCTCCTCTATCGCTGTTTCAACATCTCCGAGCTCCAGCTGGAGCTGCGCCGAGAGCAACAGCAGCCCGAGCGCGTGCTGGTCCTGGGTACCGTGATCCCACGCGCGTCTATAATGGTGCTGCGCTTGCGAGTAGTCTCCGGACAGCTCCGAAAGTTCGGCAATCAAGGCGTGAGCCCGCTGCAGATCCGCCGGTTGATCCAGTGTTGCCAGAAGATCACGCAGCAGTTGGCGGCTTTCACGGATAGTGTCGGCAGCGTGTACCCGCTGAAAAGCGGCATCGAGGCCGTCGGATTGAGCGACAGCGCCGTACAGCGGCAGCACGAACAAGACGACGGCGTATAGCGTTACGCGAAATCGATAAAACGTACAGGAATACATGCGCGCTCACCCCAATTGGCCGGCGCCCGGCATCCCTGGATCAGTGTGAAACCGTGTGGGTTGCCGCGTCGGCGTTCTGTTTCTTGTTCTTGTCCATTCGGCGCTGTTCTTTCTTCTGCGCCCTGGTCAACTTCCCTTGCTTATCTTTCGGCGGTTTGCGGCTCTTCTTTGAGCGGCGGAAGACCGTAAACGGCAGAACGATAAGTGCGCCGAGAAAGAACGCCGCGAACAGGCTCATGAAGATAGGAACTGCCTCTACGGTATGAAACCCAAAGGATATATCGGTGACATTCCCAGCGTTGAATCCGGCAAAGGCTACTACTAAACCCAGCACAATCAAGAACAGAACTAAGCGCCACGGCACGATCTTTCTCCTTCTTGTGGTATTGGTGGTCACGGAATCGGTTGACTGCCTGGGCATTAGCTTCTGGCCTTGATGCCCTTGAAGAAGCGGTACAGATTATAGCCGCCGATTGCAAGCAGTCCTACGCCGGAGATCCACATCAGACCACTGGCCAACCCTCCGACTATCGGTAAAGACGCAACCCCGGTCATGATACCGGCGGCTGCGGTGACCAGACCTGCATCACGGTCGGTTGGGTCCTTGGCGGCCACCCCCAGCCCCAATACGGTCAATCCTGCGCCGACGATCAGTCCCGGCAGCGAAAGCCCGCTACCGATGCGCGCCAGACTCTGCAGAATCAGCAATCCTACGCCACCGCCTACACCGCCGAAGCCGCGCATTCCCTGTCTGACCAGTGTCTCTCGCGGAACGATCTCTCTCATTTGGTTTCTCCCCAATGCGCCTCTCTGCTGCTGAACTCTGTAAATTCATAATAGCGCGTTGTGCGCCGGCGGTAAAGAGCGGTCAATGACGGAAGCACCGCTCGCCGGTAAACACCATCGATATTCCGGCTTCGTTGCACGCTTGAATGACTTCCCAGTCGCGTACGCTGCCGCCGGACTGCACCACGCCGCGGATGCCCTCGCGGATGCCTACATCTACCCCGTCACGAAAAGGGAAGAAGGCATCGCTGATCATGATCGAGTTCCTGAGGCCGCCGTTGCTCTGTGCCACCATCTGATCAATAGCGGCCAGTTGATCGCGGTCTTCGAGCTGACTGTAGGCGTTGCCAAACTGCTGCCACGCCAGCCGATCGGCGCACTTGCGGTAGGCCTTGTCGCGCGCTATTTCTGCTACTCCAACACGATCCTGTTCTCCGGTGCCAATTCCAACCGTGACGCCGTCCTTGACGTAAATCACGGAGTTACTGGTAATCCCGGTTTCCACCAGCCAGCCGAACAACATATCTTCGAGTTCCGTTGCGGAGGGGTGGCGTTGAACGCGATAGACCGTTCCCTGATGTTCGGCTTCGGCAGGTTGAAAGTCAGAAACAGTGCGAACCTGCGGCGTGAACGACCATTGCACGATCACTCCGGCGTCAATCAGGCTCCTGAACTCCAGTACCGGCTGCGCTACAAACTCGTGCAGCCGCTGAATGTTGGAAATCCGCAGGATGCGCAGATTCTTGCGTCGCTGCAGTATTTCAAAGGCACCCTCTTCGTAGTCCGGGGCTGCCACCACTTCCACGTAGTGTGAGGCGATGGCTTCTGCGGTCTGGATATCGATTGAACGATTGAGTGCCACCGCGCCGCCAAATGCCGCAATTCGGTCAGCCTCCAGCGCGCGCTGCCACGCGCTGAGTAGAGTGTCGGCCCTGGCAACACCACACGGGTTGTTGTGTTTGACGATCACCGCGGTTGGCGTATCCGCAAAGTAGCGCAGGATGGCCAGAGCGCTGTCCACGTCTGTGACGTTTATCTTTCCGGGGTGCTTACCCGATTGCAGCAGCTGCATGTCGGACGCCAGATATCTTCCTGCTGCCAGCATCTGAACCTCGCCGAGGGTCAGGTTCCCGTTGACCAGGCGGTAGAATGCCGCGGGCTGAGTCGGGTTCTCGCCGTAGCGCAACCCCTGGCGATCTCCATCGATGGACCAGCAAACCTTTTCGTAGCACAGTGTCTGGCGGTTGGACTGATCGTCGTAGAATGCGATATCCATTCTGGTCGGGAAAACATCGCGGTTGATGGTTTGATACTGCGACGCGACTTCGCGTGCCGCTTTCATAGGGACTCCGAGTTTACATCGTAGGGTGCATCGAGGTCGGCAGCGCTGACGCTCTCGAGATAGGCGGCAATTGCCGCATCGTATTCACTGGTGGTGCGGAAGACCTTCTGCGCCAGTTGCTTGCGCATCTGCAGCGTACAGGCACCGCCGTGCAGCCCGAGGTGGTCAACTATAGACTGATAGTCCGAGGGATCGCAGGCAGCCATTACACGCAGGAAGTTCTTGGCCGAGGCGCGCAGCATGGCCGGGCCACCGATATCTATGTTGCCGCGCGCGTCTTCGATGTCTACCTTGGGGTTGGTTACAACGCGCTGGAACGGATACAGATTGACCACCGTCATGTCAAAGCGCACCCCCGCGAGGCGCTCGATGTCCTGCTGGTGGTCGCGGTTGTAGGTTTCACACAGCAGGCCGAGATAGATGCGGTAGTCGAGTGTCTTGACCAGGCCGCCGCTCATTTCCGGCTGACCGGTGAAATCGGTCACCGCCACCAGCGAAGCCGAATCCAGCGACGCCACAATCGGCTGCAGCGCGTTGAACGTGCCACCGGTTGAATAGAACGTAATTCCCGGGGCTACGGCCGCGAGGTTGCGAATAAACGTCTCCAGTCCGGTCTTGTTGGAGACGCTCACCAGCGCGTGGCGCAGTGCCACCAGGTTGTCGGTCTTTGTCACCCGTTCGATTGCCACTGTTTCTCTCCGCGCTCTACGTAGGCGTAGGCGTCATGATTGTGAATGCTTTCCATGTTCTCGGCCTCGACACTGAACCAGGGAAAGGAGTCCAGCTGCTCGATGCCAACGCTCACCTCGCGAACCAGATCTTCTACAAAGACGGGATGATCGTAGGCGCGTTCGGTAACAAAGCGTTCGTCCTCGCGCTTTAGCAGCGTGTAGAGGCCACTGGAGGCTGCTGATTCCACAATTGCGATGATATCCTCTATCCAGAAGAAGGGACCGAGCTGCAGCTGCACCCGGACGGTGCCGCGCTGGTTGTGGGCACCGCGAGCGGAGATCTCCTTGGAGCAGGGGCAGAGGGTTGTTACCGGAACCTCTACGCCAACCACAAAACGCTTGGCGTGTACACCGCGCTCGCCGATAAACCAGCAGCTGTAGGACATCATGCCTCTCTGGCCGGAAACCGGGGCGGCTTTCTGCAGGAAGTACGGGAAGCATATCTCGCCGTATGCGGTCTCGGCGTCCAGCGCAACGCGCATCTCCTCCAGCATTGTCAGAAAAGTCGGCATCTGTATTTCGGTGTAGTGCTGGTTGAACACTTCAATGAAGCGGCTCATGTGGGTGCCCTTGTAATGGTGCGGCAGATTGGCAAACAGGTTCACCGTGGCCACGGTATGCTGCTGGCCGTGCTCCTTGTCCAGTACGGTCACCGGGTAGCGCAGATTCTTGACCCCGACTTTCTCGATCGGGATATTGCGTTCGTCATTGAGGTTCTGGACATCAACCACCGGTTGGTCCCGCTTTGACACTAAGGTACATGGTCTTCAGCTAATAGCATAGATACGCCTCGGAATCAACCTCCTCACGCCGCCTGGATTGTTGCAAAATGAAAGGCGCGCGTGATACACTCTGACTACGGAGTTACAGATTGAATAGCAAGCTTCAGCGGATTATTGCAGCAACGGTAGTATTAATGTTTCTGAGCGTCAGCCTGCTTTGGGCCCAGCAGAACGATGAGGATGACAGGCCGATTCCACCGGCAACGCCGCAGGTTTTCCCTGAATACGGCCTCGGTGACCAGATGCTGGCGATTAATCTCGGTATCATGGTGCCGCTGTTCTTCTCCGGCGGCCCCGACGGTATCCAGAGCACCAATCTGAGCCTGGGTGGGCTGGGCTCGCTGGAGTGGGCCTCGTATCTGAACAACAACGTTGCGCTGGGCATGGAACTCGGCGGGGCGTTTGCATTCACGCCAAACGGACGCGCTCTGTTCATGGTGCCGATCAGCGCCAAGATCTCCTACTTCTTCCGCTCCTACCCGTTCAGCTTTCCGGTCTTCCTGGGAGCCGGGCTCAACATCAGCCGGCTGGAAGATCAGACTAAATTTGATCCGATCCTGAAACCGGGGGCCTCATTCTACTGGACCTACAATCCCGAGTGGTCTTTCGGCCTCAACGCTGCCTACTGGTTTGTGCCGCAATTCTACCGCGGGCCGGAACCACCCTCCGGCGACACGCGCTACGGCAACTTCCTGGAGCTCAGTCTCTCGGCGCTCTACCACTTCTGAGGTGCATGTAATGAACGATGTATACAGACAACCGATTCTACTCAAGCTGCTGATAGTCCCGCTGGCCTCGCTGTTGGCGCTTGCGGCCTGCGAGCGCGGTCCGGTGGGAATCTTTGCCAGCATCGAGCGCGAGGTCGCAATCCAGGAAGGCAACCTGCTCAAGAACGCAACGGTCAACGGCATGGTGGAGGCCGACAACGGGAGCGGCACGGACTACTACTTTGCGGCGGTTGGCGGCCGCATCCGCTATCGCCGCGCCGACGGCGATGAGAGCGACTGGAGCTCGATCAGCAATCCGTCGGGATACCGCACCAACCACAGCCGCCCGACATCGATAGTCAACCTGAGCGGCACCATCTATGTATCGTTCGTTGAGGGTGAACGCAAGCGCT
>SKLB01000109.1 GCA_007123465.1 Spirochaetales bacterium | reverse complement strand
TCGGCGGATTGATCATCTCGCTGACAATGCTCGATCTGACGCTGACCGCCTACACCGATCGCGTGTTTGCGGTGCTGAAGCTCTCGGATCTGGTTACCGGGCTTTCCAAGAGCCTGGTATTTGCGTGGGTGATCGTGATCATCGGCAGCTACTCGGGGTTCCACGTTTCCGGCGGCGCTGCCGGGGTTGGGCGCGCTACCACCCAGGCGGTGGTTGCGTCGATCTTTACGGTAATTGTTGTGGACGTGATATTCAGCTTCACGTACCTGTAAACGGTGTTTAGCGGAGGTAGCGGTGGCCGCTGCGGTAGTGCGAATTCGAGACCTCAACTTCTCCTACGGTGAGACCGAAGTGCTCAAGAACGTTAGCGCTGATATCTATCCGGGGCAGATTACCGTCATCGCTGGACGCAGCGGCTGCGGCAAGACCACCCTGCTGCGCAATATCGTCAAGCTGGAGACCCCCAGCTCGGGCTCGATAGAAGTGTTTGGACATGAGATCACCGATTTCTCGGAGGAGCAGTTTGGGGACGTGCGGCGACGCATCGGCATGCTGTTCCAGAACGGAGCCCTGCTCGACTCGATCTCGGTACACGATAACATCGCCATTCCTCTCGAACAGCACACCAGTCTGCCGCCGCGGCTGATTACACGCATCGTCGACACCAAACTCAACCGGGTAGGGCTGCACGGCGTGACGCATCTGTTCCCCTCGGCGCTGTCGGGCGGCATGAAGAAGCGCGCCGCGCTGGCGCGCGCAATGGCGCTTGATCCTGAGATTCTGTTCTTCGATGAGCCGTCGGCCGGTCTCGACCCGATGACCAGTAAGACGCTCGACTCATTGATAATAGGTATGGCCGAACGCTTCGGCATTACGCTGGTAGCGGTTACCCACGAGCTCACCAGTATCCGCCGTATCGCCGACCACATCCTGTTCCTCGATGACGGCAAAGTGCTCTTTGATGGTACCCTCGAAGAAGCCAACGCGTGCTGCGATGAGGTGGTCTACGACTTCTTCCATGCCGATCGCAGACAGGGGCTCGGCTGTAGCGACTGAGGCTTCAGGGCTGCTGCGATTCCTGCGTCGGTTTGCCGCGGGTGCGTCGATGCTCCCTGGGCTCGATCATGATCGCGATCGAAAAGCCCAGTGCAAACGCCGCCACCGCCGCGATAAGGCGCGGCCCCTCGGGAATACCGGGGAAGAGTCGCGGCAGGCTGCCGATCACCAGTCCCATGATTGCGCTGTAGGCGGCCGCCGGGGCGCGCTGCAGCACAAACGCGATCAGCCGCGTCACCGCGATTCCGCCGATACACACTCCCAGCATCACCAGCGCAAGCGCTGCCAGGTTTCGCTCACTGACCGCGTGCAGGATCGGCCCGTAGGTGCCCATCAGCAGCAGGATCAGCGAACCGCTGATGCCGGGAACCACCATGGCCGCGGCTGCAGCCGCGCCGGAGGCTATCAGCAGCAGCGAGACGGTAGCCGAGAGCGGCGGCAGGCGGCCGCCGAACTCGCCCGAGGTGCTCAGCGTCAGCAGCAGTAGCAGAACCAGCGCTATCCCCGCCACAAACGGCAGCGCATGCCACGGCCGCAGCCGATAGCGCGCAGCGGTGTGCCACAACGGTCCAAGACCGCCCAGAATCAACCCCAGGAACAGGAATGCTATCTCATGAGGATAGATAACGTAGAGATGCTCAAACGCCCCGGCGAAGAAAAAGATACCACAGAGCACGCCGGCAGTGACCAGCGCCAGGAAGGGGAGCTCGGCAATCGCGGCACGATTGCGCGCGAGAATGGCGTTGATAGCCGCAATCAGGCGGTCGTAGATGCCCAGCACCACGGCAATGGTGCCGCCGCTGACCCCGGGAACGATATTTGCGATGCCGATAACCGTTCCCTTGGCAAAATGGGCTGCGCCGCGGCGCGCACCCAGGTACAGCTGATTCATTATAGGAGCCTTCTCCCGGCGGCAGGATTGGATTGCACAAAGACAACGATTACCATAGTATACCGACATGTCCGGCGGCACACCACCCCGTCAATTCACCCGCCTGTTCATGGTAGGTATCAAAGGAACCGGAATGACTGCCCTCGCTGAGCTGCTGCAGCAGCAGGGGGTGCAGATCTGCGGCTCGGATACCCACGAGCGCTTCTACACCGACGGCATCCTTGCCGAACTGGGAATCCCGGTAATCGAGAGCTTTGATGCCGATCGGCTCCCGGATGACAGCGAAGCGGTGATCTACTCGGCGGCCTACGATCCGGCGGTTCATCCGCAGCTGCTGCGCGCTGCCGAGCGCAGCATGCCGCTGATGAGTTACACCGAAGCCCTCGGTGGGCTGTCGGCCGGTCAGTTTGCCGTTGGTATTGCCGGAGTACACGGCAAGACCACCACCGCCGCACTGGTTGGTACGCTGGTACAACAGCTGGGGCTGCCCGGATCGGTGCTGGTCGGCAGCGCGGTGACTAACTTCAACGGGCGTTCGACCTATAGCGGCGGAAACCGGTTCCTGGTTGCCGAAACCTGCGAATACCGGCGCCACTTTCTCTCGTTTCACCCGGATGTGCTGTTGATCACCGGCATCGAAGCCGACCACCTCGATTACTATCGTGATCTGCAGGATATTCAGAGCGCCTTTGCCGACTATGTCCGGCGGCTGCCGCAGGGCGGCGTTGTGATCTACTGCGCCGATGACCCCGCAGCAAAGCAGGTGTGCGCCGCGGTTGCCCAACAGCGGCCCGATCTGGAGCTGATCGGTTACGGCCGCAGCGCCGAGGGAGACTATCGCCTCAGCAACGTCGAGCTGGTTCCCGCTACGGTGCGCTTCCAACTGGGAGGCGATGCGGCGCCGTGGATCCTGCGCGTACCCGGTGCGCACAATGCGCTGAACGCCGCCGGGGCGGTTGCGGTGCTGGATTGCCTGGCGCGGCGTTTTGGCGTTCAACCGGACAGAGGGCAGCTGCGCCGCGCGCTGGCCTCTTTCAGCGGCACCCGACGCCGCAGCGAGGTGCTCGGCGAAGCCGGCGGCGTACTGTTTATCGATGACTACGGCCATCATCCAACCGCCATCCGTACTACCCTCGAAGGCTTGAGCGCCTTCTATCCGCGCCGCCGATTGGTAGTCGATTTCATGTCGCACACCTATTCTCGGACCGCGGCGCTGCTGGACGGATTTGCCCGCAGTCTGGCCATCGCTGATGTTGTTGTGCTGCACCGGATATACGCTTCGGCGCGGGAGCGCTTCGACGGAAGAATTGCAGGGACAGACCTCGCCGATCAAACGCGCCGCTACCACGCTGAGGTGCACTACATCGAAGAACCGATGGACGCGGTGCAGCCGCTGCAGCAACTGCTGCAGAGAGGGGACCTTTTTGTCACAATGGGCGCGGGGAACAACTGGCAGCTCGGCGAGAAACTGCTGCAGCTGCGCCAGCGGGAGCCGGCCTGATGAAGAGCATGACAGGATTTGGTCACGCCGAGCACCACGATGAAGTTTTGCAGGCCTCGTTGGAGCTCAAGTCGTACAACAATCGATACCTCGATATCAGCGTGGTGCTGCCCGGTTTCCTTTCGGTGCTCGAGCCGGAGATTCGCGGTTATATCGGCGGCAGAGTCAAGCGCGGGCGGGTGGAGGTTGTGCTGCGTTTGCGCGAGCTGGTGCAGAATGTGCAGGTCCACATCGACGCCGGCACCGTGGCGGCGTATCGAGATGCGCTGCAACGGCTGCGTGAGGTTGGCGGATTCAACGAACCGCTGACAATTGAACACCTGCTGCGTTTTGATGAAGTGGTGCAGGTCGAGAAGGAGCGCGAAATCGGCGACTATCGCACGGTTGTCTTCGAGTTGCTCGGACGGGCGTGGGCCGGCTTCGACAGCGAGCGCGACCGCGAGGGGCAGGCCACCGTGCGCGATATTCGCGGCCAGCTCGCGCGGCTGAAAACGGCGCTGCAGGCGGTTGCCGCTGTTGCACCGCAGATGGAAGAGGGGCTGCGCCACAGCGTACGCGCCCGATTTGCTGAGGTGCTGGGTGATGAAATAGACATGACGCGCGTCTACAGTGAGACAGCGCTGCTGCTGGTCAAGTACTCGATACACGAAGAACTGAGCCGTATGGAGTCGCACCTCGAGGGCCTGGATGCAGCGCTTGGTGATAGCGGCGCGCAGGGAAAACGCCTCGACTTCCTGTGCCAGGAGATCAATCGTGAGGTCAATACCGTCGGTTCCAAGAGCTTTGTGCTGGATATCAGCCGCCAGGTGGTTGAAATGAAAGACGCGCTGGAGAACATCCGTGAACAGTTACGCAACGTCGAGTAGTCACGCGGGCCTTTCATGGTGACCATAGCGATTTCGGGCAGAAGCGGCTGCGGCAATTCCACGGTCAGCCGAATGGTTGCCGACCGGCTGGGCCTGCGCCTGGTGAATTACACCTTCCACAGCATTGCCGAAGAGCGTGGTATGGATTTTGATGAGCTGTGCCGTATGGCAGAAAGCGATCCAGGCTGGGATCGCTACCTGGATCGGCGTCAGGTGGAAATGGCGCGCCAGGGATCCTGCGTTCTGGGGTCACGCCTGGCGGTGTGGTTGCTGAAAGACGAGGCTGACCTGACGGTCTATCTCACCGCGCCGCTGGCGGTACGCGCCGAGCGAATCTGGCGCCGCGAGGGTGGAAGCTACGCGGCGGTGCTGGAGCGCACCAGGCTGCGCGACGAACGCGATCGCCATCGCTACCTGAAACTCTACAATATCGATAACAACCATCATGACTTCGTCGATCTGCTGATCGACACCGAATCGCTGCTTCCAGAGCAGATTGCCGAGCGCATAGTGTCGGCTGCAATGCCCGCGCTTGAACGCAATAAGAATCGAGATAAGTAGAATTCCGCCTCCAGGCGGGCTACCTTTAGTTCCTGAGGACGGAACAGACGGTGCAGTTGAAGAACTATCAGGAAGATATCGTGCTGAAGGCAATAGATATTGCGTTGGAAGACCGCCCGAGTCTGCGCGGAGACCCAGCGGTAATCAAGGATGTAGCGGCATACGTGCTCAACCGGGTTCCTCCGCGCTACATCATGAGCGAGCGCGGCTTTACGCGGCTGGCGGCCGAGCATTTTGATGAGAACAGCAGCTCGCTGGGCAGCATGATTGGAATTCTGGTGCTGGTAAACGAGGGTATCGAGCTCATCGAGCGGCGGCGCAAGCCGTTTGCCGCCGATGGAACGCGTGGTCTGTCGGTAGATGAGGAGGTCAGCCCGGTTCACAATCTTCCCCAGCTGTTTGGCAAGGTGGTAGACAGCCACAGCGGTGCCGCGGTTGACGGCGCGTCGGTCAGGCTCTCAGTAGACGGCCGGACCGCAGAGCCGGCTCAGCCGGGGTGGCCCAATCCGTTTATTACCCAGCACAGTACCAACGGCTACTACAGTTTCTGGCCCGCAGCGGTACGCGATGACCGCGAAACCCACACGTTTACGCTGAGTATAGAGGTTGATCACCCGGCGTACGAACCGGCACGCTTCGAGACTCTGATTACAACCTGCTGCGAGTTCATGGTGCAGGACAACATCGCCAGCGACGGAATCCTCAACCTGGATCCGATTGCGCTCAAGCGCGTCTGACGCGTCTCAGCCTGACAATGCCGGGTTGACTATTCCAGGTAGGCTGCCTCTTTGGCGCGTATCAGGTCAAACAGCATCCGGTTCACCGGCGTTACAACCGAGGACTGCTCGCCAAGCTCGATAATCTTCCCGGCGAGCATCTCGACCTCGGTCTTGCGCCGCTGTTCGACATCCTGGTGCATCGAAGTCTTGCCGTCGGGAGAGAGTTGATCGAGAATCTCGTGCCATCGGCTGATGTCGTCGCGGTCGAGCGCTATAGCGCGCGCCTGCGCCAGAGCGATGACCTCGTGCATGGCGGCATCCATCAGCGTACGCGCGTGGGGATTGACCTGGAAGGCGCGGTAAGGCAGCTGCAGCACCGCGGACAGCTGGTTGATGCCGACGTTAATCATGAACTTCCACCACTGCGTGCGCAGCATATCCGGCGGGACCTCGCAGGGGATGTTGCACGACGAGAAGAAGCGCTGGATTGCCACAATTTCGGGTGCCGGCGGATCATTGCGCGGGTGGCCAAAATAGATCACGCCGTAGCTGGAACAGCTGATGCGGTTTGCTTCGCGGACCGCGTCTATCCCCAGGCTGAGCCCGTAGATCACGCGCCGGCTGTCAAACCGGGCGCTGAGAATTTCCTCGCTGTCAATTCCGTTGAGCAGCGACAGGATCAGCGTATGTTTGCCAACGCACGGCTGCATCAGCTTGATAGCTTGGTCGAGCTGATGGTACTTGACCGTCAGCAGAATCAGGTCTGCTGCGGGGGCGTTCTGCGGATTGACCACGGGCAGGCGGAACTGTTCACCGTTAACCACAACGCCATCCTGCTGCAAGCGCTGCAAGCGCGCGCCGTCTGCCAGGAACGCTGCCGACGCCGGTTTTGCGCGCTCAATGGCGCTCCCGTAGGCTGCACCCAGGCCGCCGGCGCCGATAATGTAGACGGACTCGATCGCTTTCATAGAATGCGGCTACGATACCGCGGCGCGTCAGCTGTGGTCAAGTAGCCCCGCGCGATCTGATACCCGTGCGCGGGGCTTGAATTTGAACCGCTGCGCTGCTATATTTCCAGTACGAATCTATACATAAGCGGGTGACGCGTGGACGAAAAACGTTCGGAGAGTGAGATGGTACTTCCATTGGACCTACTGATACAAGAAGACAGCAACATTTACGAGGTGACCCGCGCCGCTATACGCCGCGCCTTTCAGCTCAGCGTCACCGGTGACGAAGAACTCGAGCGCAACCAGGGTAAGGTGGTGTCTACGGCTATCCGGCAGGTTCTCACGCGCAAGGTGCAGTATCAGATCGAAGAGTAAACCGCCGCTACTCTTGTGCCTCTTTGGTCCAACCGCTTCAGGGAAGACCGAGCTCCTGTTCAAGCTATTCAACTCACACAATGCCGAGGTGATCAGCGCCGATTCGATGCAGGTCTATCGCGGTATGGACATCGGTACCGCTAAACCGTCACGGCGGCAACGCGAACTGCTGGTCCACCATCTGCTGGACATCAAGACGCCGGATCAGCGCTATCATGTCGGCGAGTTTGTGCAGTCCGCCGATGCGCTGACAGCTCAGATCTCTGCCGCCGGCCGTTTACCGGTGGTCTGCGGTGGTACAGCGTTCTACATCCGTACGCTACTGTGCGGTTTACCGCAGGCCCCGGCTGCCCGTCCGGAGGTTCGTGACCGCCTGGGGCAGCGCCTGCAGAGCGAGGGGCTCGATGCGCTCTACGCTGAGCTGTGCCGGGTTGACCCGGAGTCATCGGCGCACATAGCATCGGCTGACCGCTACCGAATCGTGCGCGCTCTCGAGATATACCACAGCTGCGGTGTTCCGCGCTCGCAGTTTGTCCGTCCCGCCGGCCTGCGCGCCGACGTGGCCCCGCTGGTCATCGCCATCGATCGGCCGCGGTCTGAGCTCTACCAGCGCATCAACCGCCGCGTGCGGTGCATGTTCGAGCAGGGCCTGGTTGCCGAGGTGCAGGCGCTGGCGGCGGCGGGTTACGGCCCGGACGCCCCCGGTCTGCGCGCCATCGGCTACCGCGAGTTTTTCGAGCATCCGCGGGTTGCCGCAGAAGGAGTTGCCGCTGCACGCGATCCCGAGGTGGCCGGCGCTATCGAGACCGCGATTGCGCGCAACAGCCGCCGCTACGCGAAGCGTCAGCTGACGTTTTTCCGGCAGATGCCGTCGGTTCAATGGATCGGCGCGGACAGTGAACAGCTGATCGCCGAGCGCGTAGCGCCACTGCTGCGCGGCAATGGCGCTACCGGCGGGTGAATCCGGCAGCTTGACATCGGTTTCAGCTTTCAGTATGGTAAAGTTTCCCGAATGGCAGATAGCGCCCGCTTTGGGCATATACGCGAACCATTGACAGCACAAAAGGAGCAAGATAGGTGCCTTGCGGACGAAAGCGTAAAAGAAAGAAGATCTCGACTCATAAGCGAAAGAAGAAACTCCGAAAGAACCGCCACAAGAAGAAGGGCAAATAGCCTGTCCGGCCCCGTGTAACCGCGTTGCGGGGTTTTCGGTTGCCGGCCGATTGATGAGCGCTTCTCGCTGTGGTATTGTAGCGAACAACCGATTCTGGAGAAGCGGCGGCGGGCAACCATGTTCACGGTAACACTTCCTCGAGACAGATCGCTCGTGCTGGGTCATAGAACCCTGGTCATGGGCATTATCAACTGTACCCCCGACTCATTTCTCGCTTCCAGCCGTGTTGCGTCGATAGAACAGGCAATCAGCGCTGCGCGCGCGATGATCGATGCCGGCGCGGACATCCTCGATATTGGTGGCGAATCGAGCCGTCCCGGCAGCGACTATGTCAGCGCCGAGCTCGAAATCGAGCGCGTGGTGCCCATGATCAGCGCCATCCGCGAGTTCTCCGCTATCCCCATCTCGGTCGATACCAGAAAACAGGCGGTTGCCGCCGCCGCGGTAGAGGCGGGAGCCGACATAATCAACGACATCTCGGCGCTGCGCGACGATCCCGAGCTTGCCGGTTTTGCCGCATCCCACGGTTTGCCGGTGATTTTGATGCACATGCGCGGCACTCCGCGTACGATGCAGCACAAGCCGCACTACGATGACGCTACTGACGAGATAAGCTGTGAACTGCTCGATTTTGCCGCCGAGGTGCAGCGCGCGGGCGTAGCGCGGAGCCAGATAATCCTCGATCCGGGGATCGGCTTCGGTAAGCGTCTGCAGGACAACGTGGCTATCCTGTGCGGCATCGCTGAGTTGAGCCGCCGGCTCGGGTACCCGCTGCTGATCGGTGCTTCGCGGAAATCCTTCATCGGCAGCCTGCTGGGCGGCGACAGTCCGCGCGCGCCGCAGCAGCGGCTGGCCGGCTCGCTGGCGGTGCATCTGTTAGCGGCGCAGGCCGGCGCTCACATTCTGCGCGTTCACGACGTGGCCGAAACCGTTGACGCGCTGCGCGTGTTGTCGGCAGTCTCCGGCACCAAGGCGGCCGCACTGTGAACTGGCTGCAGAACGTCTGGTTCCTGCGCGATCTGCTGCTGCCGGCCCTCGACATCATTATTCTGGCCTTTATCATTTACAAAGGCTACCAGATCCTGGTGCAGACCCGTGCGGTGCAGCTGGTCAAGGGGGCGCTGTTTGTAGCGTTTACCTACCTGGTTGCGTTCTTTCTCAATCTGCGTACGTTGCTGTGGATCCTCAACATGCTGGCCCCCAGTCTGGTGATCGGGATCGCAATCATATTTCAGCCCGAGCTGCGCAAGATCTTCACGCGAATCGGGCAGGGGAGACTGCTCGAATTCTCCAGCGGCTCAAAACCGTATCAGCTGGACGCGGTAATCAAGGCCGCCGAAGCGCTGTCTTACCGGCGTCGCGGCGCGCTGATCGTGTTCACGCGCAACGTGGGGCAGAAGAATATTATCGACAGCGGTACACGTATCGACGGCGAGCTGACCTCCGAGTTGCTGCTGACGGTCTTTGCCTACGATACCGCGCTGCACGATGGCGCGGTGGTCATAGAGGACGGTAAGGTTGCAGCTGCCGGCTGTTTTCTGCCGCTTTCCGAGCAGC
>SKLB01000186.1 GCA_007123465.1 Spirochaetales bacterium | reverse complement strand
CTTCTCAGCTCCGTTTGACTTTGCTGCGCACCACACGGCTACAGTTGTAGCCGGCGGCACCGAAAATCCCTCCACCCGGATGCATACCGGCATTTGCCATGAACAGCCCCGCAAGCGGGGATTCGTATGCCGCGAGTTCCGGCAGCGGGCGAAACACAAACATCTGGTCGGTGACCATTTCCACGTGCATCACATTGGCGTTGGGCATGTTGTGCTTCTCGGCAATAACCGCGGGCGTCTGCGCGTATATGTCGCGCACCGCTTCCCGGGTTCCCGGGGCGTAGCGCTCGACTACACCCAGCAGGCGTTCGACTTCGTTGCGCTCGATCTCCGGCCAGGAACGGCCCTGGCGCAGATGATACGGATAATACTGGCCCCAGACAAACAGGGTGTGTTTGTCCGGCGGTGCCAGGGTGGGATCAACGGCACTGAACGTCATGCCGATGGCCGCCGGATTCTCGGACGGCAGCTTTTTCAGATAGTCAGCGTACGCATCGTGCAGGTACTGTACCGAAGGACACAGCAGTTGCAGACCGTTGTGAATCCGGTCCGCTGCAACCTGGTACTGCGGCAGCGCATCCATGGCGCAGCGCAGCACCATGCCGAACCCGTTGCCAACGTTGACTTTCTCGATCCGCGCGCGCAACGCCGGAGGCGTCCAGTCCTGCAGCAACTGCAGGTAGGTTACCCACAGATGGGAACTTGCCACCACCGCGCGCGCTGTGACTCGGGCGCCGTGGACGGTCTCCGCTCCGCAGGCGCGTCCGTTCTCAACCAGGATGCGCCTGACTTCCTGGCCGGTAAGCACCTGTCCGCCGTGTGCTTCTATGCAACGCGCCAGCGCCTGGGTGAGCATGCCCGAACCGCCCTTGGGCCGCGCCGGGCCGCGCTTGTGAATGATAGAGTGCCAGCCGACAAACTCGGCAGACATCGCATCCATAGGCGGCGGGCCGCTCTGTGCGCCCCACCATACCAGCGCCGAGCGCAGTTGCTCACTCTGGAAGCTGTCATTGACAAATCTGCCGTAACTCTGGAAAAGGGTCCGGATCAGATCGGTTCGCGGGAAAGACCGACTGTGAAATTTCTTGAGAAACAGCGTACGTCCGAGGTTTGCCGTGGTTGGCTTCTTGAGGAAGAACTCAAACACCGCTTCATTCAGTGGCTGCCAGCGGCGGACAAAGGTACGGTACGCGTCGGCGTCGTGCTGACTGACACTGGCAATACTCTGGCAGGTCTGGTCGAGATCCTGGTAGAATTGTATACAGCTTCCGTCTTCCGCGGGTGCCGACATGAACGGATCCAGCGGAATATACTCAAGGCCGTAACGCTCGAGTTCGAGATCGGCCACAATCGGGGTGTGATGGATCATGAAATGCAGCGATCCGCCAACGTCCATCTGGTAGCCGCCGAACATATCCTCGGTACAGACAGCCCCACCGATTGTATCGCGGCGCTCGAGTACCGTAACCCGGTAGCCCCACTTGGCAAGGTAGGCCGCGCAGACCAGTCCGTTGTGACCACTGCCTACAACAACTACGTCTGTATCCATGGTTCCGTTATACGGCAACGGCTCTGAATTTGCAACAACGCCGGGTGTGTTGAGCGTACATCAACTATCGGCTAAAATCGCCGCATGCACGATCTTGTGATTGTCGGCGGGGGAGTTCAGGGAACCTACCTGTCGCACGCGCTCAGCAGTGGCATGGGTATCAGCGATCTGGTAGTGATCGATCCGTTTGAGCAGCCGCTGGCCGTCTGGCGCCAACATACCCGTGCCTGCGGCATGCGCTACCTTCGTTCTCCCAGCAGCCACAACCTCGACCTGGACTTCGGCTCACTGCGCAACTGGGCGGCTCAGCATGGTTGGGAACATCAGCAGGCGTTTGTACCGCCCTACGCTCGCCCGCAGCTGGAGCTCTTTGATGCCCACGCCGCCGCGGTAATCCACGACAACAACCTGCAGCGTTGGCGGCGCCGCGGCACCGTCGGCAGAATTGCACTGCACGATGACTGCGTTGACGTCAGCTTTGCGCGCCAACGGGTGCGCGCGCGCTACGCGCTGCTGGCTCCGGGGCGCAGCGCAGAGCTCCGCTATCCGGCGTGGTCGCGCCGGATAGGCCGGCACAGTGACGCTATCGATCACATTTTCTCGCCGTCATTCCAGCGACACAAGCTGTCATGCGCGCACAGCCCGGTCATAATCGGCGCCGGGGCCAGCGCGATACAACTGGCTCTGGCAACCAGTGCACAATCCGGCAGACCGGTGACGGTAATCAGCGAGCACCCGATCCGTGTGCGCCGCTTTGACAGCGACCCGTGCTTCATCGGCCCGCGCTGCGCCAGGGACTTTCTGGCGCAGTCGGACTACACCGTTCGCCGCGCAATGATTGAGACAGCACGTGCTCCCGGCTCAATTCCCGAGGACGTGGCGCAGCAGCTGGCGGCCCGGCGCAGTCAAAAGGCAATCCGGGTACTCGAAGACAGGGTGCAGTCGGCGGCAATCAGCGGTGGCAGACTGCGCCTGAAGCTTGCCGGAGGCGATAGCATCGATTCCGACCGCGTAGTTGTTGCAACCGGATTCAACCCGGGGGTACCGGGCGGCAAACCTGTTGCTGAGCTGGCTGCGCGGTACTCGTTGCCGCGAGCCGAGGACGGGTTTCCGCTGCCGGATTCATTCCTGCGCTGGCACCCGCGGCTGTTTGTCAGCGGAACGCTGGCCGAATTGGAACTGGGCCCGTTTGCGCCCAACATAATCGGTGCAATTGCGGCAGCCAAACGGCTGGCAGCGTTTTTTCTGGAACAGCCCGATCCGCGGTCCCTCGCCTGGCAGCCGCTGCCGCGGCTGTTGCATCAGACCGGCTCGAGCGTTGCCATGCGCGCCTGAAACTCCAGGATACTGGTTCGAATACTGGCGAAGACCAGCGGAAACACCACTTCGTAGAAGTAGGCTTTCTGGGTCATCCACTGCTTGCGCGACTCAAACGCCGCATTGAGCGCCTCGATGTACTGTTCCATGTGGCGATCGTAGCTTTCAAACTCGCTGAACGGGTTCTCTTTTTCGGTGGTGTGCTTGACGGTGTCCTGGTAGCGTCCGAGGTTACGGAAGAGCTCAAACAGCGTGTACTCCTGATCGATAAAGGTGCCCACGCGCACCGCGTCACCGGAGAAGCGGCGCAGCAGTGCGTCGTACTTGCGCGGGTGCATAGTACGAAACATGAACGCCTTGCGCAGAGTAACGTTCTTCTTGCGCAGGATATCTTCAATGGCGTTGATCACGTAGCGGTTACCCCGGTAGTACTGCAGTATGCCGATGATGCGCTCGGCTCCACCCTCGCCCTTCTCCATCAACAGGCCCACCTGATCGCGCACGGTTTCGGGCAGGCCCGGATTGACCTCGATACTGTAAGTGCGGAACTCGGCGTCCTTCTTGTCCCTGAGTTCCACTTGGCTGAAGCGGAAGAGCTCTTCCCTGGTTATATCGCGGTAGTAGCCGAAAAGAGCCTGCGCCTCTTTGCGAAACCGGTTGTAGTAGGCGTCGGCAACACCGGATTCCTCGAGCACGCGGTAGAAGCGTTCGGAAATCCGCAGGCCTCCCACCGGTGCGGTAGACTCCATCCGTTTCGCCTCGATAACCGGCAGGCCTACGATGTCCCACTGCTTGGCGCCGTCGGGGCCGAAATTGCCGATAGTAACATCGCCAATATTGGCCCCGATGCGGATGCGAATCTGAAACAGCGCGTTGAACGCCGAGGAAACTTCAATATTAGTGCGCAGTGCCGCGATGATGTCAAACGCGCGTTTGAGCAGGTCGCGGGTCTGCGGGTTGGCTGCCTCGGCGAGAAAGCGGTCATTGGCCTGGTTGAACAGCGTGCAGACGCGCTGCATCTCGACGCAGGTATAGAACAGCTCGCGCGAGATGTAGCGTGAGATTTCCTCGTCGCTCAGGTCCTTGACGCGCGGGTCGATGATCCCGCCGTAGTGGAACATCAAGCTGTCGCCCTCGATCTTGTTGAGGTAACCCCCGTGACGCTTGAGAACCGAGTTGAAGGCGGTATAGAGCCCGTTGAGGACCTCCTGATTCTCCTGCGGACTGAGAAACTTTGACATGAAGGTGTAGTCGGCGATATCCATAAACGCGATACCCATGGTAGTAACTACCGAAGTCTTGGGTATCCCGCCGATCTCGAGAATCGCATCAACGAGTTGCTTTGGAAGGTAGTACTCCTCAATTTCTTTGCGGAGTTGGTTTTCGCGGCTATCAGACTCCGTCAGGGAAGACGCCAACTTTTTTCCATTATCCATTCGGACCTTATCATAGTATACCTCTGATCAATCTGCAAACAGATCGAGCGATCGGGGCGCTACAGCCATGCGGCAGCGCGATCAGCTCTGCGCGCTTTGTTGAAGCATCTGCAGAAACTGCTCTTCGGAAATGATGTTGACCCCCAGCGTGCGCGCCTTCTGCAATTTGCTGGAGTTGCCGCCCGGGTCGTTGGTTACCAGCCAACTCAGGTCTTCGGTGACGCTTCCCCTGGCCGTAGCGCCGTGCTTTCTGACAAGCTCCTCGGCCTCGCTGCGCTTCATCGATTTCAGTGCACCGGTAAAACAGAAACTCTGCCCCGCCAGCGCGCGTGATTCCAGCCTGCGCCCGATGGAGATCTTTCCGGTCTGCAAGACCTGCTGCATCTGGTCAAAAAGCAACCGCACTCCCTCAATAAGCGTTGCTGCGGTTGCCTCGCCGATGCCGTCGGTAGCAGCAGCCAGCTGCGCCGGATCGGCGTCGCGCAGCGCCTCGAGAGTGTCGTATCCGGAGCTGACCGCCTTATCGACAATCAACTCGCCGATCCCTTCGATATTGAACCCGGCAACGAAGCGCGCCAGCGGCACGGTTTCCACGGCAAACAGATTGCGCAGTGCGCGTCTGGCAATCCCCTGGCCCATGCGCTCCAGCTCCACGATATCCTGTTCACGCAGCGTGTACAGATCGGCAATGCGCTGCACGCGCCCGGCTTCGAACAGCTTCTGAATCAGCACCGGACCGAAATCCTTGATATCGAGTACTTCGATCCATTTCTTCAGTCGGTGGATCTCGCGTTTGGGACACTGCATGTTAGGACAGTAGAGCCGCGTTCCCTCATCTACCAGCGCGCTGCCGCAGGTTGCACAGGTAGCGGGAACAACGATCTGCTGTGCGTGCGGCGGATTCTCGAGCAACGCCTCGATCTTGGGAATAATCTCGCCGCGCTTGGTGATCCGTACTGTTGAGCCGATCCTCAGATCCATCTCTCGAATCAGACGCGGGTTAGCCAGATTTGCCCGTTTCACGGTGGTGCCCGCGAGGCGCACCGGGTCGGTCAGCGCTATGGGAGTGTAGAGGTGCCCTGATTCGCTCCAGAACACCTCGCGCACAACCGTGGTTTGCTCTTCGAGCGCAAACTTGAACGCAATCTGCTTCTGTGGCCGCGTGCGGCGCATGTCATCGGCATCGATCTCCACGCCCTTGACTACCAGACCGTCGATGTCAAAATCGAGTGTATCGCGCTGCTGTGCAACCTCTTCGCGGAACGCGATCACATCGTTGACAGTGGCGCAGCGGCGGTATTCAACAACGTGCAGCCCCTGCTCTGCCAGCCACTGCAGCTTGCTGAGCTCATCTTCGAAGTAGAGGTCATCGTGCTGGTGTACGGCGTCGTAGCAGATGACCTGCAGCAGCTCGGCGCCAACGCCATCCTTGCGCTTCATAACTCCGTTGGCTGCGTTGCGACAATTTGCTTTGTCACGGTAGTGGCGGCGGTGTACGCTGCGCGACATCATCACCTCGCCACGGATACCGCCGCTGAAGTCGGCAGCAATCCGCGGCGGCACTCCCTGCATCCGAGTGACGTTGACGGTGATGTCGTCCCCGATGCGCCCGTCACCACGGGTAACCCCATAGCAGAAGCTGCCGTCCTGATACTGCAGTTCGATGCTGGCCCCGTCCATTTTATACTGGGCAACGTAGAGCGGATGCTCGACTCTGGCGGCCCACTTGAGAAACGCCTCGGCATCTGCGGCCTTGTCCTGGCTGTTCATCGGCATCAGGTGTGCGCGCTTGGCAAAGCGGTCTGAGCTGTCTGCACCCACCGAATCAAAGACCGGACTTACCGGCGCACGCTGCTTCAGCTCGTCCCACAGGGCGTCGAATTCGGCATCGGAGATCTCCGGTTGATGGTTGTAGTAGCGATCCTGGTGGTAGCGGATTAAGCGCTCAAGCTCTTTGACGCGGTCTGACATAGCACGCTACTATAGCACCGATGGAACGCAAACGGCTATTCCTGGCGGTCAATCCGCCGGTCGAAGTGTGTCAGCAGATCGCCGCGGCCGCGCGCGCGGCGCTGGAGGCAGCTTCTGCGACGGACCGTGCCGCATCGCCGCACAGACCCGGATCCCTCCCGATTCGCCTCATCGCGCAGCAGAATCTTCACATCACGCTGGTTTTTCTGGGTGACACACCGGTCAACCGCATCGCCGCTATCCAGAGCGCGGTAGCATTGTGCACCGAACGCTACACCCCGTTTGAACTGGCGCTGACCCCGCCGGGCTGTTTCCCCTCAATCCGCAAACCGCGCGTAGTGTGGGTTGGTGTAGATGACGCTCAACAGAAGCTGGCCGCGCTGCACGCTGACGTCTGCGTCGAACTGCGGCGTGCCGGTTTTGCCGTTGAGCAGCGGCCGTTTCGAGCCCATATAACGGTTGGCTACGTCAGGCGCGGCGCGCCCAATCCTGGCGACGGCGTGCAGACGTTCCTGCAGCGTACCGGAGAAGAGCTGCCGGCGCAGCCGATGCGCTTCAGTGCGCAAGCGCTGTGGCTGATCGAGAGTTCGCTCGAACAATCGGGGGCTCAGCACCGTGGCGTGTGGGCTCAACCGCTGGGCGGTGAGCACAAAAAAGCCCCCTCCCGACGCGGCGGAGGAGGCTGAAAAAAAGCGCTCCCAGAGGAAAGGAGGTAGAAACCTCCGGAAGCTTACACCGAAATACGATGGAGGCAGAAAAAGACATCTACTCTTCGCCCTGTAGAACAACGCAGCTGGCCAAAGGTAACAGAATTCAGCCCGAAATTTTGCTGCTGCCGCTGCCATAGAGCGGGTGGATGCGCCTGCGATATGTCTCGTACTGTTCGCCGGCGTGGTAGGAGGAGCGTACCAGCGGAGCGGATTCGCAATGGGTAAAGCCTTTCTCCAGCGCACGCTGTTTGAGCTCGGCAAACTCTGCGGGCGTCCAGTACTTCTGCACCGGAATATGGGTCTTCGAGGGCTGAAGGTACTGCCCGAGGTTCATTACCGTAGCTCCGTTTGCCAGCAGATCATCCATCGACTGCAGAATCTCGTCGCGAGTTTCGCCGAGGCCGAGCATCATGCTCGACTTGACTACCGTTTCGGGATCGAGTTCTTTGGCGATGCGTAGAAACGCCAGCGAACGGTCGTAATCTGATCGCGAGCGTACCTGCCTGGTGAGGCGACGCGAGGTCTCGATGTTGTGGCTGATGATCTCCGGCCGGCTCTCACTGAGAACACGGATGCTCTGCTGGTCCCCCATCAGGTCCGATGACAGTACCTCGACCGAGCATTCGGGAGCGAGCCGATGGGTTGCCCGCACGGTTGCCGCCAGCACGGCGGCACCGCCGTCCTTGAGATCGTCACGGTTAACCATAGTGATCACCACGTGGCGCAGCTGCATCTGGGCCACCGATTCTGCCACGCGCTCGGGCTCACCCCAATCCACGGCGCCAGGCAGGCCGGTCTTGACGGCACAGAAGCGACAGCGCCGGGTACAGGTATCGCCGAGAATCATAAACGTAGCGGTTCGATAGTCGCCCCAGCATTCGTGCATATTGGGGCACCTGGCCTCTTCGCAGACCGTATTGAGCCGTTTAGAGCGCATCAGGCTCTTGAGATCGCGGAAGCTGTCGGTTGTATTGAGATGGGTACGCAGCCACTCGGGCTTGCGTAGCATCGGCTGTGTTGGACTCTCTGGAACACTCATCTGTCTGATCCCTGGCTCCACTATAGCGAATAGGATAGCAAAAGGAAACCGCTCGAGGCGTAATTGTTGACTCTATTGCTCAGTTTCTTCATACTACCGCTATGAACTCGATTGCAGCGCAGCTACCGCGTGTGTCGCACGCGGTAGAGGCCGTGCGTGACCTCGGCGCAGAGAGCTTTGTGGTTCGCCTGCAGCGCAACGGGCTGCAGTTTGAGCCCGGCCAGTACGTCACCGTTGGCGTTGATGGCGAGGTCGACGCGCGCGAATACTCGATCTACTCCTGCCCGCACGATGATCACCTGGAGATCCTGGTGAAGAACGTCCCCGGGGGCTATCTCTCGCAACGACTTCGACGGCTGGTGCCGGGACAGAAGCTGCGAGTCGATGGTCCGTTCGGTTTCTTCACGATCTCTGAAGCCCAGCGAGCCGGTGGACGCTTTCTCTTTATCGCCAGCGGCACCGGGATCTCGCCGTTTCACTGTTTTGTGGGCGCCTACCCCGATATCGATTACACGCTGCTACACGGCGTTCGCGGCTGCAACGAGCGCTACGAGATGAACGCCTACCAGCGCGCGCGCTATACTGCCTGTGTCTCGCGCCAGCACGGCGGCGATTTCAGTGGCCGGGTAACCGACTACCTGCGCCGCCACCCGGTTGATCCGGCCTCGCTCTGTTACCTTTGCGGCAACTGCGATATGATTTATGAAGCGTTCGACATTCTCAAGGACCAGGGCGTGGCTGCTGAACAGCTGTTCGCCGAGGTCTACTTCTGAAGAGGCATAGATGCGTTACTGTCTAATACCACTTGGTTGCCAGATGAATCTCTCAGACTCGGAGCGCATCCGGACCGTGCTCGAATCGATGGGATTCGAGCGCACCGAGGAAGAAAGCCAGGCCGATCTGCTTGGAATTGTCGCCTGCTCGGTGCGTCAGAAGGCAATCGACAAGGTCTACGCCAAAATACACAAGTGGAACCAGTGGAAGAACCGGCGCGCCCTGCTTACGTTTGCTTCCGGCTGCATCCTGCCGGCCGATCGCGACAAGTTCCTGCGCCGCTTTGACCTGCTGTTCAGCATCAACGAGCTTCCGCTACTGCCCGGCATGATCCGCCAGTACGGTGTGGTTACCCCGTTTGCAACGCAGCTGGATACCGTTCCCCCATCCAGTCTGGATGACCCACGCAAGGGCTACTGGCACATCAACCCAACCTACTCCTCAGCGTTTGAAGCCTACGTACCGATTCAGAACGGTTGCGACAAGTTCTGTACCTTCTGCGCGGTCCCCTACACCCGCGGACGTGAAGTTTCGCGACCATCGCATGAGATTCTGGCCGAAGTCGAACGGCTGGTGCGCCACGGCTACCGCTCGATCACGTTGCTGGGGCAGAACGTCAACTCGTACGGACTGGATGGCCATAGCGACGAGATAGGCTTTGCAGATCTGCTGCGCGCCATCGGGCGTCTGGGAGCCCGGCTCGAGCGGCACTTCTGGCTCTATTTCACCTCACCGCACCCGCGCGATATGACCGACGAAGTCATCGATGTGATAGCCGAGTATCCGTGTCTGGCAAAACAGATACACCTGCCGCTGCAATCAGGCGATGACAAGCTGCTGATCCGCATGAACCGCAACTACCGCGTCAGCCAGTACCGGCGCGTGGTAGAGAAGATCCGCACTACCATCCCCGAAG